>CALUVX010000034.1 GCA_944324295.1 Candidatus Gastranaerophilales bacterium | reverse complement strand
TTGAAAAAAACGGTAACATCTGATGTCAAGCTCGTACGCTGTAATATGTCTGAAATATATTTTGAAGACCACTCAAACAATTGAGAAACATCTAAATCTCTCAAAGGCTTGTTATCTTTTTTCATTGAATATAAGCGTTCACATAAAATATAATCACTCTCTTTCAAGAGCTTCCTTTTACAAATATCAATTAGGTTGTCTCGAACAATTTGAAGAGCTAAAGACCTCGAAGAGTTTCTTGACAAATTAGACTTTTCAAGATTTATATGGCGAATGACTATATTTCTACGCTCTTTAATTGCACGGCGTTTCATGTCGCTCTGTTCGTCGTTGATACGATCTTTTTCTATTATTAATATAGTGCCTTGCGATGGGTCTTTCCAATCAAACCAATAAGTAAGCTCAGTTGAGTTATCAAAACAACCAACAAGGCAAAGCTTTTGATTTGTATTTGTACCGCACATAGGTTCAAACAAGAACTTGATATTATTGAAATATTTTCTTACTATAGTGGTATAACTGTCGTACAAAGTGCACAAATAGTATTGAGTGTATTCTGTCAAAGTCAACTTGAGTAATTGATTCGATAAATCATTTCCGTATTTTGTACACTCAATATATGTTTGAAGATTTTTATTTAAAAGAAGTTCAAAAAATGTTTTCTGCTGCTCTAAGTTTTCGATCATACCAGCCACGAAAACCATGACTTCCTGCCAATTTTCGTATGACATATAGGAACTGTATAAGTTGACATTTAACTCAATTGGATATTGGTGAACAAGATAATATGCAGCAAAAAACTCTTTGAATTGCTTATGAGAAAACCAAATTCCGTTTTGAAGATTAAACACGTCAACCCTGAAAACATCACAAATATTTGAGCTTGAAAATTGACGATTGTTTTTATAGAAAAATTCATCAAATTTATCATTTGGGACACTTGCGTCATCAAAAAACTCAAATGCAAACTTACCTACACAAAATAAGATTTCATACAAATTTATATCGGAAGCATCAACCTCTTTCATTTTCTCTCTTTCTAGAAGTAATTGGTTAAAATATTCTTTGAAGAGTATGCTTTTATTATACGGTTGATTGCTTTTGCTTGAAAGAGCTTTTATGCCAATTTCAAGAAAAAGAGGCTTCTTAAATAAATCATAGTATATATCTGGTATATTATATATATTGTGATTGTGAAGAATGCGAATAATTTCACCTTGTGAAAAATCCTCGAGCTCATACTGATTTATATTGCAAAAATTACTATGATATTGATTAATTCTCGATGTTATAAAACAGCGCAAATTTGTCATCCCTAGTATTCTGTTAATTTCGGAGACAAACCTGCTTTTATATTCCTTGGATGTAATTTCATCAAAGCCATCAAGAATAAACACAAGCTTCCGGGTCTCTATTAATTCGAGAATTATTTTATCACTTATTTTTCCTAAAAATGGAGCAACCACTGTACGAACGCCATCAAATAAGTTTTCAGATCCTTTTCCATATTCTGCAAGCCGAAAAAAGACTGGAATACACTCGCGATATGCATCGGACTTACAAATCTCGTGTAATAAGTTTATGGCTTCGATCGTTTTTCCACTTCCAGGTTCCCCCAGCAGAAGAATTTTATTTTGGTTAAAAAACAAAGTAGCGGTTGTTCCCTTAGCACCATCGTCTGAAAAGATATTTCTGGAAATATAATTCGATTTAAGAGTGTATGTATTACACAGATATGTTTTAAGCTTTATTATATTCTCTCCAGTTATATTTATATTAGAAGCATCATTTATATGTTCGTTAGTTTCGATTAGATTACTTTTATCATACAAGCTTTCCAGCTTTTCGTAAATTAAAGCATGCTCCTGGGACAAAAAATTTACGCCTGCTCTGATAGAATTATCCTCGCGATAATCATTAATATCATTAAATGCAATTTGCAAAGCTTCTTTTAAAATCATCAAAATCCGACTTTGATGCGGAGCATATTGAGGATTTTGGCTAATGAATCTTTGAGATAGCGAATCGACATAATTCGACAATGAAATCTTAATCGAAACCAAATCGGGGAAGCAGTAACTGTTGTCAACAATTCTATTATAAAAATCGTTCTCGCTTAGATACTTATCCAACGCATTATAGTATACTTCATTTTGGCATTTGTCTTTTATTTGTAATGCAAGCTGCCTTTTTAATTTTCTCATTTTAGTTGCTTGCTTTTTCTTCGATAAAAACGCAGTAAATTTCTCGTATGGCTTTTCGAGTCTATTTGAAATAAAGTTTATTAAAATCGATATAAAATTCTCTATCATAAAATTTGTCCTTCAACACAGTTTTAATCAATTGAATATATAAAAACGAGAAGATTAATGATTGCTCTATTTTGATTCATTTCATAAGCTTTAAAAAGCAAACCCTGTGTGCGCGTAGCAAAATAAATTTTATCTTTAATTCAATACTATAGCCACTTGTTTTCTTAATCATGTCAACTTGTCACACAGCGGCAATAGTTCCTCTAACCGGGCCACAATGCGTTTTTGTTCCGCAAGGGGTGGAAGAGGGAGCAAAACTTTTATTAGCTCAGTTTGGTTAATTTTAGGCATCTTAACCCGGCTAGACATTGCTTCTGCAATTTGAAAGTTAAATCCGTCAGAAAGCAAATAATACAACAGATATTTTCTATTAATATTTGTGTTCAGTGGATACATATCTGCGCTACACAATCCATCAAAGGGAGCAATTACCGCTTTTCTCAGTAGCGGACGGATCTTTGAATAGAGAATTTGTCCTGTGAAAAACAAGTGATTTGCACTAGACACCTTATCTTCCTCTACGGTATGGAAGTCAAGTAATTTCCCTGTTCCCTTTTCTATATTGTCAGGCGCAATATGCGGATAAGCTAAATAATCTGAAGGCTGTACCAAATTTGTAGC
>CALUVX010000033.1 GCA_944324295.1 Candidatus Gastranaerophilales bacterium | reverse complement strand
GCCCTTTTGATCTGGCAGTGCACAAAAATATTAACAAAATAGCTGACTGTATTGAAAATGATTTCCAAAACTTCTTCAACGGGCTTATATTTGATAATCACTGGCAAAATCCGAAATTAGATGCAATCTACATACATGACGACAAATTAACAAAACAACAGTTTATCAAAAGATATAAAAAAAGAATTAATAACTTTACCCAAATATTAAATTATCCTAAAACAGTTTATTTTATTTTTTCTGACTATGAACAAAACACAAAAGCTCCGGAAATCATACACTTATGCAATATTTTAAAAAGTAAAAGAAACGGAAAACCTTTCAAACTTGTTATTCTTACAGCTCACGCTATACCTGATTTTCTCGGAGAAAATGTTATTCAGCTTATTGATGACAAGTTCAAAATAGAAGACGGGAACTGGGTTGAATTATGTATTAATGAATATGGAAATATAAACAATAAATACACAAAATTTTGCAGATCTATGGGTGAAAAGCTTAAAGAATTTGTATACAAAAACTCATAAGCCAAATTATCGAACAACCTAAAACACGTCAGTCTTAATCGGGTTCTTGAATTTTGTAATATTACCTTGGAACAGAAGTTTAACAGTGCCGACAGAACCGTTTCTGTGTTTTGCGATAATAATTTCTGATTCACCTTTTGACTGAGCCTTTGCAGCGGCATCATCTTCACCGTCTTCCGCCTTTCTGTAATATTCATCACGATAAATAAACATTACAATATCAGCATCCTGTTCAATTGAACCCGATTCCCTCAAGTCCGAAAGCATAGGACGTTTATCGGTTCTTGATTCAACCGCACGGGAAAGCTGCGAAAGTGCAAGAACAGGAACATCCAATTCCTTGGCAAGAATTTTCAACCCCCTTGAAATAGCGGAAATCTGCTGCATTCTGTCCTCGCGCCCTGAACTTTCCATTAATTGGAGATAATCTATCAAGACAAGGCCAAGATTTTTTTCTTCCATTTTTAATCTTCGGCATTTTGCACGGATATCAGTAATCGTACAACCAGATGTATCATCAATATATATAGGCGCCTGCGCAAAAGCATTCATTGCGGTTGCAAGTTTTTCCCAGTCTTTACTCTGCATATTACCCGTTTTTACCCTTTGGGAATCAATCTCGGCCTCAGAGCATAACATACGCTGCATCAACTGATCCTTTGACATTTCAAGAGAAAATATAGCAACAGGAACTTTCGCCTTAAGTGCAACATTCTGCGCAATGTTAAGTGCCAGAGCCGTTTTTCCCATTGCCGGACGTGCCGCAAGAATTATCAAATCCGATTTTTGCAAACCGTTTAATATTGCATCTAATTCGTAAAAATCAGTCGGAACCCCTGTCAACTCATCTTTGTGTTCATAACGGTATTCAATCTTTTCGTAAGTATTTAAAACTAAATCTTTTACATGAACCAAATCAGATGTAGCTTTTTTTGATGCTATGTCAAATATAAGCTTTTCCGCACTATCCAGAGACTGATCAATGGGGTTTACATCGTATCCGAAAGATACTATTTCAGAACCCGCATTAATTAACGCTCTTTTTATTGCCTTTTCCTGAACAATTTTGGCATAATATTCAATATTTGCCGTTGTAATCGTTTTGTAACACAGGTCATTTACAAATGCACGGCCGCCTATCGTTTCCAGTTTTGAGTTATAATTTAAGACATCAGAAACAGATACAATATCTATTCTTTCGTTACTGTTAAACAGTTGAAGCATGGCATCATAAATATATCTGTGAGCAGGTTTATAAAAACTTTCAGGCTTTAATATTTCAACCACTTTTGTTATAACATTTGGATTAACTAAAATCGCACCCAAAACAGCCTCTTCCGCCTCAATATTCTGCGGAAGCATACCTAAATTAGTTTCTTTTTCCTTTACCGCCATGCCTGATTTTTCTCCTGTTCCATCATGATATTACACAAAAAATAATTTTGAAAGAATTATTGACAAAATTGTTTCATCATTCAAAAATCAATGTTATGAAAAACGCATTAATAAATCTAAAAGCATTAATTAAAAGTTATAAATCGGAAACTCCATACGAAATCGGCAAAATTCTTCTTAGGGAAGCACTCCAGATATCATCAGCAGAATCATGCACAGGCGGACTTATCAGCTCACGACTAACTGATGTTGCCGGAAGCTCAGCTTATATAAAAGCCAATTTTATTACTTACTCAAATGAAGCAAAACACAAAATCCTAAATGTTTCACAAGAAACGCTTACTCAATACGGTGCAGTTAGTGAAGAATGTGCACGTGAAATGGCGCAGGGACTTTTTAAACTCACGGGCAGTGATATTGTAATATGTACCACAGGTGTTGCAGGCCCCACCGGAAGTGAAAAAAAGCCTGTCGGTTTAATGTATGCAGCATGCGGTTACAATGACAATATACAAGTCAGAGAATTCAGACTTAGTCCAAAATATAATCGTAAAAATATGAAATTTATGTTTTCAGAAGAAGCCCTAAAATTCGTTCTAGAGACAATAAAGTGAAATAAGTCGATCTATTAAAACACCCCGTTTTTAACCGCAACATAAACAGCTTGTGCCCTGTTTCTTACACCTAATTTTCTAAAAATACATGTTATAGAAGATTTTACGGTATTTACGCTTACAAATAATTCCGAAGCAATGTCAGAATTATTACTACCGTTTGCTATTAAATATAATATTTTGCAATCTCTCTCCGTTAAACCCAAAATTGTTTTAAAAATCTTTTCTATACTCATAACCACCTGGATATTTATAAATTACCACCACGGATTATTATAAGGTACAAGTAAAATTATGTCAATACTTGTAAAATAGTATTGTATGCATGACGGGAAAGAAATATTAAAACAATTTGGCCGAAATGTAAAAGCCGAAAGAATCAGACATGGATATTCACAAGAAAATCTTGCTGAAAAAATGGGGGTTAATCGTGAATATATCAGCCGTATTGAACGCGGAATCCAAAATATGTCTCTGTTAAAAATAACATCGCTTGCTAACTATCTTGAAACAAATCTTCAAAATCTTTTAAGATTTTAATTACTTCATTATAATTTCTGCAATCACTTCGGGAAATTCATTCATTAATATTTCAGAAAATTGCTCTGTGTCCATTTGTGTAATAACCAATGATAACAAATCATTAGGTAATTCCTTTATCATTTTCTGCAAATATTCAGGCTCAATAACAGACATTGCTTTGACAACTTCCGGCTGCTGTTTTTCCCTGTTTATTATTTTTGTATATGCATCAGCATCAAAAAGTTGAAACCATTCTTCATGTTCCTTGCCTAGCGATAAAACAAGCTGCTGTTTTTGTGTAGGTTGAAACGCCATAAGAGCATCCTGATACTCCAGCGGATTTAATTGCCCGAATTTTTTAGATAAATCAAAGCTTTTCATATTTTCATGAGATTCGCCCGTAATCTGCTCTAAAACCTGTGCAACATATTCCTCCGGGATAGATTGAATGTGTTTTAAAATTTTATTTTTATCAATTTCGGTACTAGTCAAAAATTTATTTAACTGTTCATCAGGCATAAATTTTACAACTTCTTCCTGTGAAAACATTTCAAAAACAGTATTCACAAGCTGCTCCGGCGGAAGTTCTTCCAACATCTTCATAAGCTTGTCTTCTGTAAAAAAGTATAATCCCTGAATCAAATCTTTTTCTTCCATCTCCGGCAAAAATACCTGAAGCTGCTGAGCTGTTAATTCCCTCAAAATCATATATTTATTCTCGGTATCAGCCAAATCAAACAATTCCATAATAAGTCTGGTGTTACTTGTTAATTCCTGAGCAAGCTCAATAGCGTACTGATTCCCCGAAGCTGCTTCAGCCTCAATAATATCTTCAACAGACATATCAGCATATTTTTCTTCAAAAGTTACATTGCTGATATGTAAAATGTTCTGTAAATATTCAAGATTTGAATCAATAACTAAACTCATAATACTCCTATATATAACCAAAATATTTAACGGCTTGAAAATAGAAAAACTTTAATAATTGTAACTTTTTGTAATAAATAAAAATTCGGCTTGAAATAAACGATCATTATAAGATTCAAAACACAAGAAGAAGAGATTGATTTAAAAAAATAAAATTTACCGTACGGTAAATTATGCGGTAAAAATTGTTCCTAAGTATGTATTTTTTACCGTTCGGTAAAAAATGTTGATTTTTCTATGAAAATATTGTAAAATTTTA
>CALUVX010000032.1 GCA_944324295.1 Candidatus Gastranaerophilales bacterium | reverse complement strand
ATCTTTTTCAAAACAGGTGCAGTGAAGATGTGCTACCATTATCATTTCGATTGTTTTTGCACAAGCGGCAAATGGTTTTATATGAGTGTTTTCCATTTCTTTTAGTGACAGATTAATTTCAGGAAGTGTCAAATGACTGTCTGCATTAGCGTCACCATGTCCCGGGAAATGCTTTGCACATGGGATAATCCCGTTTTCTCTATATGTTTGTGAAACTATTTTTTCACCTTTTATAACGTCATCAGGATTGTTTGAAAAAGCACGTTCGCCGATTATAGGATTATTCGGATTAGTGTTTACGTCAATGCAGGGTGCAAAGTTCAGGTTTATGCCGTAAGTTTTTAATTCCTGTGCAATTTTGTATGTTTGTTTCCGCAGGAAATCTTCGCCTTTTTCATAAGCAAATTTCGCGGACAGGTATTTTTTGCCGTTATGAATATTTTCTGTTCTCTCAACACGACCGCCCTCCTGATCAATTGAGAGGAAAGGAGGTAGCAGGGATTTTGATTTTATTCCGGAAATAAGTTTGCAAAACTGTTATTGAGATTGAATATCTTTTGTAAAAAAAATCATTCCGCCCAGACCCTTTGACAAAGCCTTTTCATATTCTCCGCCATCTGTTCCGAGAATAAACATCTGATATAATTTTGTTTTTAAATCCATTTTAGAGCACCTTTTGAGCAAGCGGGAAAAGTTCATATAACTTTCCGTTTTCTATAACCATTTCTATGCCGTCGAGGATTTCCCGTAAATCTTTTTCAGACGGAGTTTTAAAACCTTTAGGCAGTTTGATGTCTGTTGTTGTTTTAGTTTCGACAAATCCTTTATTTTCCTTCAGGAATTCTCTGTAGGCACTAAGAATATTCAAACTTTCTGCATCAATCGAAAAATTTTGCCCTGTATAATATTTTACATCTTTTTTCAGTTGTTCAATATATTTTTCTATAAAGTCAACTTCTTCCAGTGTATCTTTTTCTGAATATTCACCACCGAAGCAGAGGTTGTTTAAAACTGGTTTTTCATCAAGATTCTTGATATAAACAGCCCATAATATGCACCCGAGATAAAAACCGAGATAATTTTTCAATAATGATTGAATTTTTGGATAAAACATTTTGAACTGCATTTTTTTCTGATTAAAATTTCTGCAAGAACCAAGTGTGTTATAAACATATTCAATATTAGGTTCAAAAGCGGATATGTGCTGTATAAATCCGGGATCAAACTGAACGCCGTCTTTTATATCAATCATTGATTACTTACTCCTTCCTGTTTTAAATGGCTTACATTCCTGTTCTCTGCCATTTTTAAATCATCTCAAACTTAATTTTTTTCTTGTTATTTTTCAATACTTTTTCCTGAAATTCCTTGTCGTATTGAAGTTTGTACCCGTTTGCAAATGCTTTTACAACAGCTTTTGCAAAGGTTTTTCTTGCGCTCCAGTATGAAGTATGAGCGAAAAGTACCGAACGTTTTGACCAGACGCTTGAATTATCATAGACAAAGCCCTTCGGATTATTAATTTCGATATTTGCAAGCTTTTCTATTTCATCTATTGTTAAATTTCTCGAACTCGGAAAGCCAAGCGGATCTTCACGGTAATTTACGGTGATAAAGAACAATCCGTTTTCTATAATGTATTTCAGCATAAGCTTGTTATAGTAATTCAGTTCATAATCAGGGTCTGCAAGGTCTGAATAAAAAAGCACCAGAGGACTTGCAAAATTTACAACACCTTGCAGGGAATCAACAGGAGTACAGGCCGTTTTTGTTGCTTCCTGTAATTTCAAATAACTTTCTTCAAGCGAATTATCATCAATTTTCCTTAAAAGCAGATGTCCGTTTTGTGAAACTGTTCCTATCTGCGCTTTTGAAAGAGCTGAAATACATGTATTTTCAAGCGGGTGTTCAAGTGCAAATTTTTTCACATTATCGCTTACTTCTATATCATTAAACAAAACTTCAGGATCCAGATACGGCAGTTTGTTAAACATATACTCATACGTAACGAACGTTCCGGCAGAATATCCGTATAATATTACTTTATTTCCTTTTTGAGCTTCTTGAATAACCGTATCATTTAAATCATCAAGTACAGGAAGCATATTATGCTGTTTTTTCATTCATATAGCATCATGAAGATAAGCAGTCAGCATTGAGCGGACTTTATAGGCGAGTGTCGGGCTGAAAGCTTTTGACAAATCAAGCTGGCGCTGTACAAATTCCAGATCATTTTTGCTTTTGTCCCCCCAGAAAAATATAACCGGTTCTTCATTAATTTTGTATTGCGGTTTGTCTAGAAAGGCTTCTTTAATTTCTTCGCTTTTTTCAAATTTTTCTTTCAAAACAGGATGAAGTTTCTGTACGCCTTCAATGTACCAGTTGCGCATTTTTTCATCATTGTTATTCGAGCCGTTGATGTAAACGAAACTCAAGCCCGTATCTGCAATACAAATATTCTGTAATAAAACTAAACCTAAAATAATCCCTAAAATCTTTTTCA
>CALUVX010000031.1 GCA_944324295.1 Candidatus Gastranaerophilales bacterium | reverse complement strand
GTGTGTAAATTTTGAAAGGTAAAAGTGTATGGCAGACAACATGACAATCGGACCCGCATTAGTAATCGGCGGTAACAAAGTCGAAATGACTCCGAAAGGAAAAATTCAGGTTACAAATTCACAGGGTAAAGTAAAAACTTTATCCCAGGATGAATTCAAAAAACAGTTAATTCAGAATAAAGACAAAATAGAATCAGAACAGGATTTTGAATTCAAAAAAGATAACAAAAATGCAAAAGCCGCTGCCGGTGTTGCAGGACTTCTTGCTGCAGCTTATGTAGGTTTAAGTGTTGCGGTTGGCAAGGGTAAATTGACTAAATCTGTTGCTGAAGCAGGCAAAGAACTTGGCTTTATGTCTAAAGTTAAGAATGTATTTGTTGCAATTGGTGAAAGCGGTGTAAAATTATGGGAAAGTCTCACTGGTGCAGCATCTAAGTTGAAAGATAAAGTAACAGGTAAATCAAAAGAATTACAAAATAAAAGATTGGCAACTTATTCAAAGGAACAGGCTGCAAATGATGCACATAGAGATTTTGCAAAAAATGCAGATACTATTAATTTTACTAAAGATGAAAGAAAAACTGTAATTGATGATGCAAAGAAGGCTTTTGCAGATTATGATCCTGTTAAATTTATGAAATCAAAAACTCTTGAAAATATGGGTTTAACAGAAAAACAGTATAAGGCTGTTAAAGAATATGCTTCTGGTAAAAATGCAAAATTAACTTCAAAAAAGAAAGAAGCATTACCTAACTGGCTTCAGGATAAAGAATCTTGTCAGAGATATGTGAACGCAATTGAAGCAAAATTTGCTAAAATTGATGAACGTCTTGGAAAAGCTAAATAAAAAAATGTTTTGAAATTTACACATAAAATAAAAATCACTCCTAAAATATAAAGGAGTGATTTTTTTATTAACTCTTTTTAACTCTAAACTTCCCTCTCTTGGGAGAGGGATTGAGGGAGAGGGCAATTTAAATTTAATATTCTCTAATATTTATACTATAATATTTATGTTATGAAAATTTCGGTGGTTACGGCAAGTTATAATTATCAGGATTATATAAAAGAGGCGATACAATCTGTTTTGAAGCAGAATTATCAGGATTGGGAGATGATTATTGTTGACGATTGTTCAACGGATAATTCTGCTGAGGTTATAAAATCATTTAATGATAACAGAATAAAATTATTTGTAAATGAGAAAAATCTTGGACTTAAAGAGACTGTAAAACGCGGAATTGCGAATGCAACAGGGGAATGGATAGTATTTTTGGAAAGTGATGATATTTTAACTCCCGACAATATTGAAAAAAAAGTTACTATAGCCAAAAAATATCCTGATGTTAATTTGATTTTTAATGACTGTGAGTTTTTTGGGGATGAAACAAGAGTAAACGATTTTAACTTAGCATTAAAAAAGACAAGAAGTATATTAAAAAATAGAACTTATCCTGCTAATTTGTTTTATAATTTTTTTCAAAGTAATAAGATTTTTACTTTTTCATGTGTAATGGTGAAAAAAAATAATTTAGAAAATCTAGATTATGATCCTAAACTTGATTATTTGCTGGATTGGTATTTATGGATACAGCTTGCATATATGGGGAAATTTTATTATATTGATGAAAGGCTTTCAAAATGGAGACTTCATAGAAAAAGTTATATAAATGCATCTGAATACCGTAATCCGTTTGATTTACAGATACCTGCATATTTATCAATATTTAAAAAATCATTAAATTTGTTAATTCCGATTTTTATAATTTTTGCACTGCCTGTTTGGTACTTAAGAGAAATTAAGAGAAAATTAAGCCATTTAAGATTAGTCTCTTAAAAACGGGAATAAGTATTTTATAACAATTGACATTAATTTCCTAATTGCAAAAGGAAGCTCTGCTATAAAATTAAAGTATAATTGTTTAATGTATTTGGGCAGGGAATATTTTCCATAATCAAATATTTTCGTGCGCTTAACATTTTTGTTTATTAAATCTACGGGGTAATTTCCGTTGTTTTTTATTACCTGTTCCCAGCCTTCTACTGTTGTAGAGTTTCTGTTTCCCAGACGCGGAAGAGAGCATTTTACAAACGGCATTTGGTATTTTTCAATAATTTGGCGCCATTTTAGAATTGTTATGTTATTAATACGTTCATAAGCGTTTATAAAAGTTTTATAGTGAAATCCATTCTCGACCAATAATTCGGTTAAACCTATTTCATAGTTAGAGACAATTTGTTTTTTTGTATCTTGATGTTTAATTGAGAGTATAAAATTTTCGAAAAATTCTTTTGTAAAAATATTTTTATTAAAAACTATAAAATAACTTTGTACATGCGGGCGTTTGACAAAAAAACGACCTAAACTTTTTTTATAACCGTAATTGTTTTTTGTAATCCCCCAAAAATCACAGTTTTCAGCTTCCATAGTTGAAAAAATATTTTCAAGCGGATATAAAGGCCCGTAACAGCTGTCATTTGCAAAAATAAGCTCATCAAATTCATTTAATTTATCTTTAAGATATAAAAAACCTCTTTTGTATGAACCGAAATCATATTCATCATGAAATTGCGCAATAACATGTGAAGCAATCCCGTTAATTTTGGAAAGTTCTTTATCATCAAGATTACAGCAGGACACAAAAATAATAGTATCTGCAATTTTTTTTAATTCATTGAGATAATAAACTACATATTCATCAATAACAGAATCTTTATCATAGTGTGCAAATACTGCTGCTCTTTTCATAACCGGATTATAACATAAAATATCGCAACGATTTTAGATTTGTCATTATGAATTTATTCGGGCATTTCAAAATTAGATTTTACAACAAGTTTGTAATGACAAATTACAAAAAATCTGTTTTAAATAAATCCTGATTTGTATTTAGTGCTTTTTTGTATTATTATTCAGGTATAGATTAGTAAAATGAGAGGGAATTATAGAAATGCAAGTATCATTAAACTGGTTAAACGAATTTGTTGATTTATCAGATATAGAAGTTGAACAGATTGCTCATGAACTTACTATGAGCGGATTGGAAGTAGAAGGTGTCGAAGAGGTTAAACCAAAATTTACCAATATAAAAACTGTTAAAATCGAAAAAATTGACAACCATCCTAACTCTGATCATCTTCATCTTGTTACTGTAAATACAGGTGATGGTTTGAAAACTGTTGTATGTGGTGCCCAAAATATTAAAGAAGGACAGATTGTCCCTTATGCATCTGTAGGTTCTCAAGTTCTTGACAGAAAAACCGGTGAAATGTTTACTTTAACCCCTGCCGTTATCAGAGGAGTTGAATCGCAGGGTATGCTTTGTTCTGCCGATGAACTCGGAGTTTCTGAGCGCGGATATCAGGAGGAAGACGGAATTCTTATTTTAAATAGAATTTTCACTGATGTAAAAATCGGTCAAAATGTTGAAGATGTTTTAGGTTTTGAAAAAGATTATATTCTTTTTGTTGCTCCGACTGCAAACCGTGGTGATCAGATGTCTGTTATCGGTATTGCACGAGAATTAAGTGCAATATTTGATAAACCGTTAAAGTTTTCTCCGCTGGAGTGTACAAGAGATTTGTCTACAGATAGTTTTAAAGTCGAAATTATTGACAATGATGTTTGCAAATATTATTCGCTTGGAATTTTGAAAAATATAAAAATTAAACCTTCTCCTGATTGGATGCAAAAAAGGCTTGTAGCATCAGGGGTTCGTGCTATTAATAATGCTGTTGATATTACAAATTATGTAATGCTTGAATATGGTACACCTTTCCATGCATTTGACTTGGATAAACTGGATGGCTATATATGCATAAGACGTGCAAAAGAAGGCGAGAAAATTATTACTCTTGATGGGACAGAAAGAGAATTAACACATGACAGTGTTTTAATTGCAGATAAAGATAAAGGTGTTTGTCTTGCCGGTGTATTTGGCGGTGAAAACTCCGAAATTGATGATAATACAAAAAACGTTGCCTTGGAGGCTGCTTATTTCCCATCGGTAACTACAAGAAAATCTTCAAGAAGCGTAGGTTATCGTTCGGAAGCTTCTGCAAGATTTGAACGCGGGGTTGATATGGAGGCAATAAAACCTGCTTTAATGCGTGCAATGCAGCTTTTTGCCGAACTTGCCGATGCTCAAATTGAGGGGGTTGTAGAAGCCGGTAAAAATCAATTGGAACCTATTGAAATAACTTTGAGGTATGCTCAGATTAAAAGGATGTTAGGCTGTGAGATTGCACCTGACAAATGTATTTCTATTCTTGAAAAACTCGGGTTCAAAAAACTCGGTGGAAATGATGCCGCAGCAAAATTTTTAGTTCCTTCTTTCAGAGCAGGTGATGTTACAAGAGAAATTGACTTAATAGAGGAAGTAGCAAGAATTAACGGTTATGATAAAATTACGCCAACTCTTCCGAATAAAAACAGTACTCCGGAAATTTCTCTGGAAGAGAAAGTTGTAAAAAAGGTAAATGAATTACTACTTTCAGCAGGCCTGGACGAGATTATAACAACATCACTTATTGGAAAACCATTGCTTGACAAATTTATGCAAACCTATGATGATGAAAAAGCTGTTAAAGTATTAAATTCGGCAAGTGATGAGAGTACAATGCTAAGACAAAATATGGCTGCAAGTGTTCTTAATTGTATGAAATACAATTATGATAACGGTCAGAAAACTCTATGGGCTTATGAAATAGGTAAAACTTATAAGATTACTGCTCCTGCTGATGAAAAGAATACCGGAGTTAAAGAAACAAGAGTCCTTGCGGGTGTTTTGACAGGTGAAACAGAAAATTCAAAATGGCAGGTTAAATCAAATACTGACTTCTATACGCTCAAAGGTATAATAGAACAACTGTTTGAAGAACTTGGTGTTACAAAGAGAATTAAATTGAGGCCATGCGAAGATATTGACTACATGCATCCCTTTAGAAGTGCAAAAGTTAATATATTGGGTAAAAATCTTACAAATATAGGTTATTTCGGACAAATTCATCCGATACTTAAGGATAAAATGAAAATCAAAGGGCAGGATGTATTTATTTTTGAGATAAATCTTGATGAAATTATATCAATTATTAAAGAACATACTCCAAGATACAAAAAACTTCCTCAATTCCCTGAGGTACGTCGTGATTTAGCTTTTATAATAAATGAAGAAGTAAGCTTTGATGATATTCAGCGTGTTATTAAAGGTGCAGTTCAACAGAACATCTTTAAAGGAAGTGAAGTTTTTGATGTTTATCAGGGCGATAATATTGAAAGAGGCTTTAAAAGTCTTGCATTCCGTATAAAAATGCAGGATGAAAATGCAACATTAACTGATGATGTAATTGAACATCAAATGAATAATGTTCGTGCAAAGCTTCAAAAAACTTATTCGGAAATCAGTTTCCGTGAATAATAGCTTTCTTCCTTGATAGGAATGGTGAGTGCGTGAACGGTGGAGGGCTTCTGAAATGAAAAAAATTTTTCTTATACTTGCAATAATGTTATTTATGCCTTTACAGGGGTTTTGTACCGGCGAGGTTATACCTCAGTATGTCAGTATTGAACAAACCAACACTCTTGGGCTTTATCAGGTACCTAATGAAATTGTTTTATATAAAGAACCGTCAGAAACTTCAACATTGATTCACAGTATAAGCTGGATTGGCAATAAAATTTTTCCGGAAAGTGTGAAGGCTCAGGATTTGTTTGTAGTCTATCTTCCTGCAAAAAATTTAGGATTTCTTGCTGTAACAGATGAAACAGAAAATTGGGTTGAGGTAATTTATAATAATTCTACGGGAGCAAAGGGCTGGATTAAAAAGGATGACCCGTACAGATTTTATACCTGGGTAATGTTTTATAATATGTACGGGCGTAAATATGGCTTAAATCTTTTAAAAGAAGCCCCTGCAGAGGCAAAAGATTTACATGTTTCAACAGAAGAAAAATCTCAAATTGTGGGTACAATTAATATGCCGCAAAAGATAAATTTAAATGTTATTCGTGGTAACTGGGCATTAGTAAGTGTAATGGATATAGACAGAACTCCTAAAACAGGGTATGTTAGATGGCGTTCTGATAACGGTGTAAAATACTATTTCCCTGCGATTAAGTAATTAGTAAACTCAAGGGATAAGTTTTGAGTTCCCAAAATAAGTTTGGGATAGTGTTAGTGCATTAACAAACCAAAGCGACATCAGATATTTTGTCAAATTGTGAGTTTAATCCCGTCAAAAGAGTTTAATGCATAGTCATAAGTTATGCCGAGCGGCTGCACTCTTTAATATTTGCCTTCGGTGTATCTTTCGTAATTCAGTTTTCCTGTACGAATTGTATCATACAAACCGCCATAGCCTGAATGTTGGTCAAGTTTTGTTGGGCTTACTGCAAAGCTATAGTTATCATATCCAAATTGATTTCTTCTTTTAGAACCATTTATATCAAAAAATATTTCAGCACAATGTTGTGCTGTATAATATTCGGGAACAGGTTTTCCGTCTACAACATTTGTATAGTTTCCGTTCGCATCGGTTTCATATTTTGCGTATGTTACTTCACAGTTTCCTGTCCAGTTTCTTTTTGACATTCTTACAATCGTACCATCATTTAATACAGCTCTTTCGCTGGTTGATTTACTTGTTTTCACATTTCCAAATCCATCATTAGTTTTGTTTTTAGGGTATATTGTGTAACTACCGCCACAGCCTTTTGTATCTGATGCAGAGCATCTTTCTATAACATTTAGATATTTAACAAAACCGTCCAATTGCTCTGCCTCGGTTAAATCCGGACTAAATTGGTCTGCATAGCTGTCTGTTCCGAGTTCCGCTTTTCTCAGTTCAATTGCATTGGCAAGCTCGGAATAAGTACGTTTAAGTTTGTTTACCATTACCATTTCATCATATTTCGCAACTAATGCTGGTATTGTTAAAGCCGCTACAACTCCAATAATGCCAAGTGTAATTAAAACTTCAGCAAGAGTAAAAGCTTTTTTGTCTAATATTGGTGCTTTTCTATAATTTCTGAAAACCTTTGCTATACAATGGTTATAGCGGGGGGGGGGCACTTCAAAGCTTTAATGTTATTCATTTTACAACTCCTCTTATTTATACTCTAAACTTATTATTTATTATTTTTGAATAATTGTCAATGTTGAAAATCTGTTTATCTTTACAATCCGAAAAAAATACTCGACATTAAGTTTTGTTTATTGTAGTATTGGCTTACTTGCGAGATATAAATAGAAAAGGAGATATAAAATGCAGGTTATATTGAAAAAAGATGTTCAAAACCTCGGAGAAGCAGGCGACATCGTTAATGTAAAAGATGGTTATGCAAGAAACTTTTTGCTTCCGCAGTCAATAGCTGAAGTTGCAACAAAAGGTGCTCTTGAAAACAGAGAAAAGAATTTGGCAAGAATTAAAGCTAAACAAGAAAAATTACATGCTGAAGCTCTTGAAACAGCTAAGAAAATTGAAGAATTTGCAAAACTTGAACTTTCTGCAAAAGCAGGCGAATCAGGCAAATTGTTTGGTACTATTACTACTAAAAAATTGGCTGAAGAGTTAAAAGAAAAATCAGGCATTGAAGTTGACAGAAAAAATGTTTCTTTGAACGCTCCGATTAATAAAATTGGGGAATATACAATGCTTATTAAGTTGACTTCTAAGGTTAAATGTGAATTAGCAGTCGTAGTGACAGCTTCTGAAGTTCTTAAAGAATCTGTAGAGGAAGTTGCAGAAGAAACTGAAGAATAGGCGGCGAATGACTGATACTTCTAAATTGACACTTGAATGCTTAGCAATAGGTTCTTTGCCTCATACCAATTTAGAAGATGCTATGAAAATTGTTAAGGCCGATTTTAACAAAATCCCTTTTTGGCCGCAATTAAGCAAAGTTAGTAAAAACGAAGACATGATTTTTCAATTTTTGGAAAATATGCCTTCGTTTTTTATTGATAAAAAATCCGGACAATCTTATCTTGAAACAGAAAGTGATAAATTTTTTCAAGATATGGAGCAATTTTTTTGTGATTATGAAGAAATAATCTCTGACATAAATTGTAATATTACAGATAAATATGCTGTAACCTGTTCTTCTGCCTTCCCGGAATTTATAAAAATTGTTAAAAATACAAAACCTGTCTTTGCTAAAGGGCAGATTGTCGGCCCGTTTACTCTTGCAACTACACTTGTTGATAAAACAGGCAAATGTGCTTTTTACGATGAAACTTTAAAAGAGATTATTATAAAAACTCTTACCCTGAAAGCTCTTTGGCAGATAAAAGAAATAAAATCGGCAAGTCCAGATACTATTCCGATAATCTTTATTGATGAGCCTTCAATATCTCAGCTTGGAACATCCGCTTATATTACTATTTCTGCGGATGAGGTTATGGCAATGATAAAAGAAATTTCCGATTTAATAAGAGAAAACGGGGCTATGAGCGCTATTCATTGCTGTGGCAAATGTGATTGGAATGTTCCTATAAATGCTGGAGTTGATATTATTAATTTTGATGCATATACTTATTCTCAAAACTTAAGTCTGTTTTATAAAGATTTAGAAGGTTATCTTAAACAAGGCAGGAAAATTGCCTGGGGTGTAATTCCGACTTTAAGACCTGATATTTTGGAAAAAACAGATTTAAATGAAATGATTTCCGTGTTTGACAATGCTGTTAAATATTTGACGAAAAAAGGTATTGATGAGAAAATTATTATAGATAATTCACTAATTACGCCGTCATGCGGGGCCGGTTCTTTGAGCATAAAATTGGCGGAGAAAGCTATGGATTTGACTAAAAAATTGTCTGAAACTCTTAAAGAAAGGTATTTGGTTTGACTTATAAATTAGCTGTTACAGGTAAAAGCGGAAGCGGAAAAACGACTATAGTAAAGGGTTTTTTGCGGGTTTTGCAGGAATATTTCCCGGAAAAATCAATTCTTCTATTTGATAATGATTTGACAAGCGAGCTCGGGCACAGTTTCGGACTCGATATAAGAAATACTATTTACGGGATAAGAAGCGGAAAACATGAATATAAAACCGGAATTCCTGAAGGGATGTCAAAGCAGGAGTTTGTCGAATGGGCAATGGAAGATATTGTTGTATCACTTGATGAAAATGTAGATATAATAGTTTCATGGTTTGTCGGATCAAAGGATTGCCGATGCCCGATTACCGGACAGATAAATGATGCAGTTCTGAAACTTATAGAAAGATATGATATAGTAATTTTTGACTGTGAATTTGATTTGAAATATTTAAATCAGCTTGTAGATACGGATATTGATACAACCCTGATTGTTGCAAATCCTACGGATGAAAGTGCTCACCTTGCAAAACGTATAGAAGAATTCAGTGCAAAATATGCTGCGGGAAATCAGTTAGGTGTAGTTATAAATAAAGCTGATGGCTCTGATTTAAATGCTTTATACGATTTTTTGAGACGTTATGATTTGGATGTTCTGGGTGTAATTCCCGTAGATGACGAACTGAAAACTCATGCAATGGATAAAGAATCAACTGTAATCCAAAATGCAATAAAACAATTTTATTTTAGATTGAATCTTCCCCAGTTGAGAGAGTAGGTGCTATGGCAGACATTTTAGACGGCAAAAAGTTAAGAGATAAAATATTTGAAAATTTAAAAATTAAACTTGATAAAATGCCTATAAAACCCACACTTGCAGTCATTCTTGTCGGTCTTGATTCTGCAAGTCAGATTTATGTCCGTAATAAGAAAAAGACAGCGGAAAAATTGGGGATAAATTCTCTTGTGATAGAATATCCAGAAAATATTACGGAAAACGAACTTCTTAAAAAGGTAGACGAACTTAATAATGATAAAAATATAACGGCAATTCTTGTTCAGTTACCATTGCCGAAACATATTGATAAGTTTAAAGTTATAGATTCTATTTCTCCTGATAAAGATGTTGACGGACTTACTCCTTATAACCTGGGAAAACTTTTCGCAGGAGAAGAACCTTATGTCTACCCTTGTACACCAAAGGGCATCTTGATTTTGCTTGATGAATATAAGATTAATATTGAAGGAAAACATGTGGTAGTAATAGGGCGTTCAAATCTTGTCGGCAAGCCTGTTGCACAGATGTTGCTAAAAAGGAATGCTACGGTTACTATGTGCCACAGCCATACGAAAAATCTCTCCGAAATAACAAAAACTGCTGATATCATTGTGTCAGCAGTAGGGAAAAATGTTATAGGGGAAAAAATGTTAAAATCAAATTGTGTTGTTGTAGATGTTGGTATTTTTAAAGATGAGAACGGGAAAGTTCGCGGCGACGTGGATTTTGAAGGTGTTTCAAATATCGCCGCATACATTTCGCCGGTACCGGGCGGTGTAGGTCCGATGACCATAGCATCTTTGATGCTCAATACGGTTGAACTTTTTGAAAGAAACTTGTAAATCTTTTGATATTAAGCGATTACTTTACTATTGACCTATAAGATTCAATGTACAGTAAGATTTAATATTACTGTTAACAAGGTTTTTCAAACTCGAAATCTCGTTCTCCATTAAACTTATTTGTGAATCTAAAGAGTCTTGCCGTGTTTCCAGGTACGATTCCTCTTGCTGGAGCTGGATATATGTCGGATCATCATCGACATCAACATCTGATTCTTCTAATTCTTGTGCTCTATAGCCCATTTGTTTAGTAATATAGTTTGCTCTGCTCATAACCAGAGTTTGTTCAAATTGCAGTTGGCTTTTCTGCAACGTGAATAAATTTTTCTGTGCATCAAGTGCTAAAAAAGTCATCTCATCTCTCCTTATATTTATTTTTAATCTCTTCTTATACATATAAAGTATTTTGAGTTTTTTGAATTTCACAAGTTGAATATTTCGTTACATTTGTTTACAAATGTATTATTGTTATGTTTTGTTGTATAAAAAAACCGGCATCTCTGCCGGTTTTGAAAAAATATTTGAAAAATTTTATCTTTTTGAGAATTGGAAACGTTTTCTTGCACGTTTACGACCGTATTTTTTACGTTCTTTAACACGTGGATCACGAGTTAATAAACCTTCTAAACGTAAAACGTTTCTGTATTCTTCATTAGCTTTAACCAATGCTCTTGAAATCCCATGTCTGATAGCTCCGCATTGGGCAACTACACCGCCGCCTACAGCTTTTACTTTAACATCGTATTTTTCTTGATTATCAGTTAATACTAATGGTCTGTATACTAACATTTCAATAGCAGGTCTGTTGCCGATATAGTTTTTTAAAGTTTTACCGTTAACAAAAATTCTGCCTTTTCCTTTTACAAGTTTTACAACCGCAATAGAGGTTTTTCTGCGGCCTGTTGCCATAATTTCTTTATCTGCCATTATTTAGCCTCCTTTTCAAGCACAATCGGTTTTTGTGCTGCATGCGGATGTTCAGG
>CALUVX010000030.1 GCA_944324295.1 Candidatus Gastranaerophilales bacterium | reverse complement strand
GTCATATTAGTTTACCACGTATTTTTCATCTTTTTTGATTACATCCGCCGCATCAACTTTTGAGGGCTTATGAGAACTGTGCATTGTATTTGCAATTCCTATTATTGATGAGAGAATTGATGCACCTATAAGTATTTTGCCTGCATGTTTTGTTAATCCGCTGCCTTCGCCTTTGTACAGTGTTTTTGCACTTTTTACAAAGTTTTTACCGAAGGATGTTAGAGTTTTTAAAAATTCAGGGCCTTTCCAGAATTTGAATGTCATAACATTAAAGAAGTTTTCCCACGGTTTTTGGAAAGCAAAAGCAACACCTGTTGCAGCCCAAAGATATGAAGATATATTTTTTGCTAGGTTTGCTTTTACAACAATTTCTCTAATTCTGGATTTAACTTCTTGGTCAGAATCATTTAAACCTGTTCCCATACCTAATTTTTTTGCTATTTTATCATATCTGAAGTTTCTGTCTTCGCCTTTGCCAACGTCTCCGTATAATAAATCATATCGAGGAAATTCAACGCTTTCAAAAACTTTATGATGTTCAATACTTATGATATCAGTGTCGTTAATGTTATCCGGGAGCTCATAATTAACTTTTGCGTATGGTCTTTCAATGTCAATCCCTGTCATAAGATGAATTGGGGTACTTATGAATGATTTTGAAATATTTTTGGCGAGACCATAGAAAATTACCCCGAGAGCAAGTTTGTTCCCTAAAGGTTTAGCTTTTGTCTGCTGAAAGTGTGAATAAAATTTTGTAGCTCCGTTAAATACATTCATGAGCATTAAACTTCCAATCAAATAAGGAACATTGCCCATTGTTAAAAACTCGTAAAAGTTAGCATTCCTGCTTCCTTTAAGCCCCTTGGCCGGATAAACCGTGAAGGCATTTAAAAGCTTATCAATTGCTATGTCTGTGCGTGTGGCAAGATTATTTTTCAAAAGGGTATCATGATTGTATTCAAGATCTTTCTTTTTTTTATCATTGCCGTCTGCAGAAAAATTTATGCTGTTTTTCGGATTAATATTATTAACAGATAAAATCATTTTTACTCCACAAATCAATGCATTTATATAAGATGCGTAAATATTATTTTTTGACAGTAAGTTTTAATCAATTTTACATTTTTTAACATTAAATTTTTAAGTAAAAATCATAAAAAATGCAGCAGTGAAAATTCCCGCTATAATACAGTAATAGCCGAAGATTGCAAGTGAAAATTTTGAAATAAATTTCATAAAATATTTAATACATAAATATCCGACTACAGCAGAAACTAATGTTCCTGCAATTATAGCTGTCCAATTATATAGCATGGCTTCATGGATATCAATTTTTATAAGAGGATACACCATTGAAGCACCGAGAATAATAGGAATACTTAAAAGAAAAGAATATCTGGCTGCTGTAATTCTGTCTAATCCGCAAAAAAGTCCGGTTGCGATTGTCCAGCCCGAACGTGAAAAACCGGGTAGTGCAGCTAAACCTTGAGCAAGTCCTATAAGGATTGAAGTTTTTAAATTTACCTCATCCTTTTTTTGTTCAATCTTTTTTGATTTGTATTCGCTGTACAAAAGAGTAAAACCGGTTATAAAAAGTAAAATTCCGACAACTGAGGGGGTATAAACAAGTTTTTCCGCAATCTCATTAATCGGTAAAGCAAGCGCAACTGTAATAATTGTACCTGCAATAATATACAATCCTAATTTGGCTTCTTTATCTGACCAATCTTTTGTTTTGCAGGCATGCCACATTGCTTTTAAAATTTTTAATATATCTTTTCTAAAAAATATTAATACTGCAACAAGTGTCCCCAAATGAACCATGATATCAAAGAATATTTCTTCATTGGAGTTTTGTACAATTTCAATGCCTTTAAAAACTTTGTAAAAATTTGATGTGAATACAAGATGAGCAGAGCTTGAAATCGGTAAAAATTCGCTCAATCCCTGTACTATCCCCATTAATATAGCCTGTATAAAATTCATTTCTTTCCTCTTTCTTATAAATGGTATGGCAATACTTAATTATTATCTTGTGTTTTTACGCACTAAAATAACTGTATGAAAATAGTATGCCAGGAGTTCTGTTTTTACTATTCTTCTTCAAAGTAACTGCAGCATGAGGTTTGTGTTTCCCAAACAGTTACTTTGCTTAATTGAACAACTCTTTCTTTCAATTTGTTATAAATAAACATTGAAATCATTTCGCTTGAAGGGCTTTCTCCGTTAAATTCCGGCAAGTTATTCAAATCTTTATGATCAAGCAAATCTAAAACGGCCTTTAACTCTTTTTTTAATATTTTATAGTCCATTAAAATGTTGCTTTTATCAAGAGTGTTGCCTTTTACAAAAACTTCAACCATCCAGTTGTGTCCATGCTGATTTTCGCATTCTCCTTCGTAATTCAAAAGATGATGAGCGGCGGCAAAAAACGCCTGTGTCTTAATTTCAAACATTTATATCCCCTTTTTCAATATGTAATCACAAAATTCTCTGACAGCCCCTCTTCCGCCATTTTTTGAGGCTATAAAATTTGCTATCGCTTTAACTTCATCAACTGCATCATTAGGGCATCCTTTCAATGCAACTTTTTCAAGTATGCAGATGTCAGGCAGGTCATCGCCCATGTATGCTATTTCATCAAAAGATATATTATATTTCTGCATAATGCTTTCAAGTGTTGCTATTTTATTTTTTGAGCCCTGATGGAGTTCCGTTATATTTAAATTTTTTGCCCTATGATATACGGTACCGTTGTCGCGGGCAGTAATTATTGCAGTAATAATTCCTGCTTTATTCAAGTTTACAAATCCCTGACCGTCTTTAGCGTTAAAAGTTTTATATTCATGACCATTTTCGTCAAAAGTCAGGCTTCCATCGGTTAATACTCCGTCTACGTCAAAAGCTGCAAGTTTTATAGTCATTTTATGCAACTCCTGCTTTCAACAAATCATGAATATGTATTACACCTATAGGTTTGTTATTTTCATCAACGACCGCAAGGGCTGTAATAGAATATTTTTCCATAAGATTTAATGCACTTGCACCGTAATCTGTTTTTGAAATATGTTTAGGATTAACGGACATTACGTCTTTTGCAAGCAGAGGCCTTATATTTTGATATTTTATAAGAGTTCTTCTGATGTCGCCGTCTGTCAACACACCCGTCAAAATTCCGTTTGTATCTACAATCATTGCCATGCCGAGTTTCTTTTCGGAAATTAGTTTAATAACATCTGTGAAAGAATCATCTTCTTTAGCAATAGGTAATTTTTCCTGTTCTGTCAGCATAAGATCCGATACTTTATAAGTAAAGCCTTTGCCAAGTGCACCTGACGGATGGAAAATTAGGAAGTCTTCTTCCGAGAAGCCTCTTTTTTCAAGCAAACATACAGCCAGCGCATCTCCCATTGCAAGAGTTGCGGTTGTACTTGCTGTTGGAGCCTTATTTAGAGGGCATGCTTCTTTCTCAACTGAAATATCAAGTGTAACATCTGAAGAATGTGCAAGGGTTGAATTCATTTTACCTGTCATTCCTATCATAGTTACGCCAAATCTTTTGATAAGCGGAAGAAGATTTAGTAATTCCTGAGTCTCTCCGCTGTTTGATATTGCTATAACAACATCATTTCTTGTAATAATTCCGGAATCACCATGTGTACTTTCTGCGGGGTGAAGAAAATAAGAAGGTGTTCCTGTTGATGTTAAAGTTGCGGCAATTTTTCGACCGATAAGACCGGATTTTCCCATACCTGTAACTATTACACGGCCTTTACAGTTATAAAGGATATCTATTGCTTTATCAAATTCTTCTCCGATATTATTTTTCAGGCGAAGAATTGAGTTTGCTTCAATATCAAGAACTTCTTTTGCCAAATCGTTTATTTTGCTAGTATTCATTACTGTTTCCATTTCTTTAATCCCCAACAATTGAAATTATATAATAAATATCCTATAAAAGTATTAATTTAGAATAAAATATTTAATTTTTGTAAAAAAAATTTCGATTTTTATACTATGAAAAGAAATTATTGCTTTAAATTTGAAAATTCTAAAGGTCAGATTGACAAATTTAAAAAATATGTCGAGAAGCATGACTGTAGATTAATAACTGTAGATTTTTCTTCTTTAAACATTTTTGATGCAATGAAATTTGCGGTTTTGTCTTCAGCCTACCATTTTCAAAAATTTCCGAACGGGAAATTGAAATGTATTGGTTTGTGTTCAGATTTTTCGGCATTTTCGGATGATTTCTTTATAAAAAATTTAGAATTTGTATAAAAATTGCGCAAAAAAATTTTTTCAGGAGTTTTGTATAAGCATGCTAAATGTGGGAGCATTAAATCAAAAAATAATAGCACAGTCGGTAAAAACTTCTGCCGTTCGGACAGAGGTGCCTAAATCTGTGGATAAAAAAGAAAAAGTTTCTGATAATAGGAATTTAAAAATAGCGGCAGCTGCTGTTACCAGTATTGCAGTTGCAGGTATTATAATTGCAAACAGAAATAAAATAGGAAAACTTTTTAAAGGGAAAGCTGAGCATGTTTCCGGAACAAATCACGTTTCTCCGGAAGGGAAAAAGCTTCTGGTGAATACACCTGCTGATAATTCAAAACCTTTAAATAACTCTTCTCCGGCATCGCCGCCGAAAGAAACTCCGGCTGGCAATTCTGTTCCAGAAAATCCTGTTCCTAAAGAGGATAATTTGCCGAAGTCTGATATTGATGATTTATTAGATGATAATGAATTAGATTATAAACCGCATGTCCCTCAGTATATTGATAGAATTATACCTTACGATGAGAATGCGGAACGTATGCAAGCAGAAGCTGAAGCTCCCATAAGAGCAAAACTTACAGAGATGTTTAAAAGATATAGGGAAGATAAAGAGTCCGCACCTGAATTCCATGACTATCTTATGTCTAACCTTATTTTCCCTGAGCATGTTTCACCAAAAATAAAACCGGATTTAAGAGAGTTGGAACAGGCTGATTTTGACGCTGTTGTATCATTCCTTGAAAAATATCAGTATAATGCAAAATTACGTGCAGGTATGGATTTATCTGATGTTGACGAAGTAAAAAGATTAAACAGTCTTATTGAAGAGGCAGAACCCTTGGAGCAGGAATCTTTTGTTTATCGCGGAATAAGAACACGAGAATTATGGGGTGAACACAAAGAGCTTGAATTTGCTAAAGATTGGGAAGTCGGAGATACAATAAAAGACAGAGCATTTGTATCAACTTCTCGTTCATACGATGTTGATATTGCGGCAACAGATCCTAAAAATTTGGAGGAAAGATTACAAGACTGCGGATATGTTATGAGAATACGTCTCCCGAAAGGGACAAAAGGTTTGGATTGCAGACGCTGTTCAATGATGGATTCTGACAGAGGAACAAATGCTGTTTATATACTTCCTCCGGGAGCAGAATTTAAAATAAGGGCTTACAATGCTCCGCGCAGGATGATAGACTGTGATTACATTCTACCTGTAAACAAATAGTGCCTGTAATAATGTTGCAGATTTTTTGATTTATATGTTATAATTTTTTTGTTTAAAATCAATTTTATTATAAGGTTATTTTGAACAACCGGATTTAATTAAAAAAATGGAGGTTAATATGCTTGAACATTTGCACGAGGTCGTTCAAAATAATGCAATTGTTATTTCTGCATCTATTTTAATTATTGCATATATATTTATTGCATTTGAAAAGATTTCTAAAGTTACAATTGCACTTCTTGGTGCTGTAATAACTATTATTCTCGGACTTGTAAGCCAGTTAAAATCCCTTGATGGCGCATTAAATCCGCATTATTTTATTAATTTTGTGGACTTTAACGTAATATTTCTGCTGGTATCTATGATGATTATTGTAAGTATAGCCGCGAAAAGCGGTATGTTCAACTGGATTGCAAATGAGATGCTGAAAATGACAAAGGGACACCCAAAATTTGTACTTATTGCCCTTGGAATTTTTACGGCTGTTACTTCTGCCTTTCTTGATAATGTAACAACTGTTATTCTAATCATGCCTGTTACTTTTGTTATTGCAAAACAGCTTGATATTAATCCTGTCCCATTTTTGATAACTGAAATTTTTGCTTCAAATATCGGAGGTACTGCAACATTAATTGGTGATCCTCCTAATATTATAATCGGAAGTGCCGCAGGATTTGCTTTTATGGATTTTGTTAAAGAATTGACCGGTGTTGTAACTGTAATTTTGATTGCCGTATTACTTTTTATGCTTTTTATTTTTAGAAATTCTCTAAAATCAGATCCTGAAAAAATGAAATTAGTTGCAAATCTTGATAATTCGAAAACAATTACTGATATCCCTTTAATGATAAGGAGTGCAGTTGTTTTGTTTTTGGTAATTCTCGGGTTTGTGCTGCATGACATTACGCACATTGAAACATGTGTTACTGCAATGTTGGGAGCAAGTATTTTACTTATATTTGAAAAACCAAAAGAAATTTTAAATGAAGTTGAATGGAATACAATATTTTTCTTTGTCGGTTTATTCATAATCATAGGCGGGCTTGAAGCGTCAGGCGGTATTTCACTTATGGCTCAGTGGATTTTAAAGGTTACGCAAGGTTCCGAAGCAGCCGCATCAATGCTGATACTATGGGCTTCCGGATTGATTTCCGGCGTAATAGATAATATTCCATACACAGCAACAATGGCTCCTATGCTTGCGGAAATTCAAAAGACAATGGGGGCAGATTATACATATCCTTTGTGGTGGTGTTTGTCTCTCGGTGCTTGTCTTGGCGGAAATATGACAATAATCGGAGCTGCCGCAAACGTTATTGTTTCAGAAACTTCTGCTCATAAAGGTTATCCGATTACATTTATGCGATTTTTGAAATACGGTTTTGTAACAATGCTTATTTCACTTGTTATAAGCACTGTATATATCTGGCTGAGATTTTTGAAGTAAATAATTTTTAATGTAAAATATTGAAATTTATAAACAAATAAGCTATAATATGTAGAAAAGGAGGAATATATGAGGGAATCTGCATTTACTTTGGCATAAGTACTTGTAACTTTAGGCATTATTGGAGTTGTATCTGCAATGACTATTCCTACCCTTATGCAGAATCATCAAAGAAAAACTTATGTTGTCCAATTAAATAAAGTATATAATGAGTTTCAACAGGCTTTTGTGCAAAAGGTAAATGATCGTAATGCTGTAAGTTTAAAAGAGGCAGGTTTTGTCTCAGGAAGTGAAGAAAATTTCTTAAAGTCATATTTTAAAATTGTTAAATATTGTGATAAAACAACCACAGATTGTTTTGCTTCTTCTTATAATAGTTTAAGCGGCTCAAGTGTTGATATGAGTTTAATGGATAATGGTTACAAGGCTGTTTTGTCTAGTGGAGCTGCAGTTTCGTTGGACTTGACTGATGGAGCCGGAACTGGAGACTGTATAGGATCTATTTTTGTTGATACAAATGGAAAAGGTGGACCTAATATAGCTGGAAGAGATTTATTCAGAATGTATATTTATTCTGATGGAGTATTAGATGACTATTTAATTGATTCTACATGTCGTAAAACTAATGCTTGTTCTTCAGGAAGTTCTGCCAAAGACTTACGGGAAATTAACTTTAATGATTTTTGTAATAAAACAGGTGATCCTGATGGCTGTTTTGGAAAAATTTTAAATGATAATTGGGAAATGACTTATTAAAGTAAAATAGTAAAATAGGTCGGGTTTTAACCCGACCTGTCTATATAAAAACTTTGCTTCTTCTTCAAGAGCAGAATTAATGTATAGATAAAATTTAAGTTATTCAGGATGTTTGTTTTTGTTTTTTATATTTAATAAGTAATAAAAGCGGAATTACTGCAATGGCCATAAGTGCAAGGACCGTAAACGCATCAAAAAATGATGCAAGCCTTGCTTGTTGTAATAACTGGTTATATAATGTTCCGCTGGCCTTTTTAGCCGCAACAACATCAGGATAATGTATCAGGAATTTTGATTTTAGTGCCGCAAGTTTATACAAATACATGTGATTATGCGGAGCCAAGTTTTCAACAAGATAAGTTTGTCTTACCTGTGAAACTCTCGCAATAAATGTAGCTGATGCTGATGTTGCGATTGCTGTTATAATATTTTTGAATAATGCATGTAAAGATGCTGCATCAGCATTTTTTGAAGCCGGCAGAGTCTGAAAAGAAAGAGCAGTAATCGGTACGAATGCCATAGAAACACCGACACAGAGCAAAAGATTTGGTAATATAACACTTTCTATTGAAGATGTGGTATTTAATTGTGTGAGCATTAATAGCGAAACAGATATTGTTAAAAGACCTGCAGTTGCCATTAGTTTTGGTTTTATGAATCTTGAAACTTCCCCAAATACAAGCAATCCTATTAAGCATATTATTGCTCTTGGAAACATTGAAAGGCCCGATTTTGATGGGCTATAACCCAGTAGACTTTGTACAAACATTGGAACAAGAAGCAGAGTTGAATAAATTGTTACATTGATAAATGAACTCATTAATGTTCCGAACATAAAGTTTTTGTCTTTAAAAACTCTTATATCAATTACCGGATATTTATATTCAAGTTCCCATACATAGAAAAATACAAAGGAGAAAATACAAACGCCTGTAGTCCAGCAAATCCATGTTGTGTCAAACCAATTGTACTGCTGTCCTTTATCCAGAACAATTTGCATACATGCCATTGCAATTACAATTGCACTGTAACCTATTATATCAAATTTTTTATTATATTTTTGTTTTGCAGGTTTGTCGTTAGGTACAAACATTTTGACAAGAGCAAAAGAAATCATACACAGCGGAATATTCATAATAAAAATCCATTGCCACGACCAGTTATCTGTCAGATAACCTCCGAAAAACGGACCAGCCAAAGGTGAAAACATTGCGGCAACTCCGAACAATCCCATTGCAACCCCTCTTTGTTCGGGCGGAAATATTTCAAGCAAAACAGCCTGACATAAAGGTAAAATTGCACCGCTTCCAATACCCTGCACAAGTCTTGCAGCAATAAGTGCCTGCAAATTCGGGGCAAGTATGCAAAGCAGACAGCCAAGAGCAAATACCCAGATACTGTAAAAAAGTAACAATTTTTTACCTATCATTCTTACAAGATATCCTGTAACAGGAAGCATCAGTCCGCCCGAAATAATATAACATGTGATTACGGTATTGGTTTCATACTGTGTTGCACCGTAAAATCCTGCAATATGTGGCTGGCTTACGTTTGTAGCAGAAGATGCCGCAAGCGATAAAAATGCCGGAAGCAATACTGAAATTGCAACTATATAGGGGTTTATTTTTTTGTTTTCTTCCATTATC
>CALUVX010000029.1 GCA_944324295.1 Candidatus Gastranaerophilales bacterium | reverse complement strand
AGAGAAAAAGAAATTGAGCGTGTTATTCAAATTCTTGCAAGACGAACAAAAAATAACCCTGTTCTGATAGGTGAGCCCGGTGTTGGTAAAACTGCTGTTGCGGAAGGACTTGCAACAAGAATTGTTAATGCTGAGGTCCCTGATATATTAGACGGTAAAAAAGTTATACAGCTTGATATGGGACTTTTGGTAGCCGGTACAAAATACCGCGGCGAATTTGAAGAACGTTTGAAAAAAATTATGGATGAAATTCGTCAGGCTGGAAATATTATTCTAGTTATTGATGAAATGCATACTCTTATCGGTGCGGGTGCTGCTGAAGGTGCAATTGATGCGGCTAATATTTTAAAGCCTGCATTATCAAGGGGTGAAATTCAGGTTATAGGTGCGACAACGCTTGATGAATACAGAAAATATGTTGAAAAAGATTCTGCTTTAGAGCGTCGTTTCCAGCCTGTAATTATTGATGAACCAACAGAAGAAGAATCTATTGAAATAATCAAGGGCTTAAAACCTAAATATGAAGAACATCATAAGTTGATAATCTCAGATGAAGCTATTGTTGCGGCTGTAAAATTGTCTAACAAATATATTACGGACAGATTTTTGCCGGATAAGGCTATTGATGTAATTGATGAAGCCTCATCTAAGGTTCGTTTGAAAGTGTCGAACCTTTCTCCGGAAGGGAAGGAACTTGAAAAAGAATTGCGTTCGTTAATCAAAGAAAAAGAAGATGCAATAAGAAATCAAGAATTTGAAAAGGCATCTCAATTACGTGATGATGAAGCTGAATTAAAAGACAAAATTCGTGAAATGGCTCAAAAATATAAGGAAGAACATGAAGCTAATAAACCTACCGTTACGGCAGAAAATGTTGCAGAAGTAATTTCTACAATGACAGGTGTTCCTGTTACCAAACTGACGGAAGGTGAAAGTGAAAGACTTCTAAAACTTGAAGATACATTGCATGAAAGAGTTATCGGACAGCATGATGCGGTAGTTGCAATTTCAAAAGCAATAAGACGTGCCCGTGTAGGCTTAAAAAGTCCTAACAGACCTATCGGAAGTTTTATCTTTTGTGGTCCTACAGGTGTTGGTAAAACAGAACTTGCAAAAGCTCTTGCAGAAGCTGTATTTGGTTCTGAAGATAATATGATAAGAGTTGACATGTCAGAGTTTATGGAAAAACATTCGACTGCAAAACTTATCGGTTCGCCTCCGGGCTATGTTGGGTATGATGATGGCGGGCACTTGACAGAGCTTGTACGTAAAAAACCTTACAGTGTAATCCTTTTTGATGAAATTGAAAAGGCTCACCCTGATGTATTCAATATCATGCTTCAAATTCTTGGTGATGGTCGTTTAACTGATGCAAAAGGGCGCCATGTAAACTTCAAGAATACAATTATTATCATGACATCAAATGTCGGTGCAAGTATGATTACAACTACATCGAGATTAGGTTTCTCTACCGGTGATGATGAAGCTAAAGACAAATACGAAAAACTTAAAGAAACGGTTACTGAAGAAATGAAAAAGGCATTCAGACCGGAATTTTTGAACCGTATTGATGAAACAATCGTATTCTCACATCTTTCACAGGAAGAAATCAGACAAATTGTTGATTTGATGTTGAAAGACTTGTTCAAACGTTTGGCAGAAAGAGAACTGTCAGTAGAAGTTACTGATGAGGTTAAAGACCATCTGGCTAAAAACGGATACTCTGAGGCTTACGGTGCAAGACCTTTGAGAAGATTAATTCAGCGAAAAATTGAAGATATGCTCGCAGAAGAAATCCTTTCAGGAAAGTACGCTCCGGGAGATACTATAGTTATCAAACTTGTTGATGATAAAATAGCTTTTGAAAAAAAAGCTAAAAGGGCTAAGAAAGAACAAAGTGAAACGTCAGAAGTTGCTCAATAATTAAAAAATCCCGTCTTACAAGACGGGATTTTTTATACTTGCTATTTTTATAAAAATAGTATAAATTATATATTATAGTTATGGCAAAATATCAATACAGTGCATTAAAGAATAATACTCAAGTTATAAAAGGTATGGTTGAGGCATCAAATCCCCGAGAGGCGCGTGAAAAAATTCGTGCTTTGGGTTATACGCCAACTAAGATTTATATTGAGCAAAGTCTTTCAGAACAGCCATATACAACTAATGAAGAAATTATAAAAAATTCTTCAACGAGGAAGGTTACCCGTTTAAGCCTTCAGGAAAAGATTATGTTTACTTCTGAGCTGGAGGTTCTTTTATCTTCCGGAATTCCTATTTTGGAGGCTTTGCAAACGATTGGACTAAATTCTCCAAAATGGAAATTGAAAGAAATTTGTTTGAATTTGCAGACTTGTATTTTATCAGGTATGACTTTTGCACAGGCTCTGAATGCTTTGTATTCAAAAGTTTTTGGTCCTGTTTATACGGCATTGGTTAAAACAGGAGAGGATGCCGGAGAACTTGAGGCAACTCTTAGAAGAATGCTTGTTTTATTGAATAAGCAGGATAGAATAAAGGGAAAAATTATTGGAGCATCAATATATCCCGGAATTTTGATTTTGTTAATGCTCGGATTGTTAATTCTTTTTTCTAAATTTGTTTTTCCCGCTTTTATGTCTGTTTTTACATTCAATGGAGCAAGTCTGCCGTTTTTGGCATCAATGCTTGTCGGTATTTGTTCGTTTGTAATGAATTTTTGGTGGTTCATTATATTAGCTTTTGGTGCTGCATGCGGTGCTGCGGTTTCATTGTTTAAAAATCCTTATTTCAAAAGTAAGTGGGATGAATTTATTTTAAAAGTTCCTGTAATTTCTGATTTTGTACAATACATAAATCTTTCGAATTTTATGACTGTTTTACAGATATCTTATGATGCGGGGCTTCCGATAATGTCAGGTCTTGAACTTTCGTATAAAACTGTCGGAAATTACACTATAAAACATAGAATTTCAAATGCATTGGGGCATGTTCGCGCAGGAAAAACTCTTACAGAATCTTTTCAGCGTGCAGCAGCTATTCCCGGGGCATTAATGACTATGATTGCAACAGGTGAGAAGTCGGGAACTCTCGGAAAGATGCTTCATGACGCTGCAGAAGTGCTGGATAAAAAGGTTGATATGGCTCTGGAAGCTTTAACAAAGCTTTTTGAACCTGCAGTGATTATTATTATGGGCGGTGTTGTTCTATTTGTTGCTGTTGCATTTTATCAAATGTATGTAGGAATGCTTGGATCATTGCTTTAATCTTACATAAATTCATTATAACAAAATAATTTTATTAATCTTTATTAAACCATTTCATAATTTTATCTATAAAGCCTTCTTCTTCCTGCATTTCTGTATTGTTGAGTTTTTCCAGTTTATGCTGGATTTTAGAATAATCGGGGTTTCCTTTGCCGATTTCAAGATATTTTTCATAGCACTCAACTGCAGCAGGTTTATTACGAAGTTTTTCATAAGCTTCGCCGAGTTTTCTTACTGTTGTCGAATTTCTTTTATCAAGGTGATAAAGTTTCAGGAGATAATCAGCCTGAGCTTTATAATCCCCTATGCTTTCTCTAAACTCAGCGAGTTTTTGAAGAGATTTTTTGTCTGTTTCATCAAGTTTAGAAATTTTTTCATAGAATTCCATAGCATGATTTTTATCGCCGGATTCTTCCAGTAGCATCGCAAGAGTATTTAAAAGGTCAAGATCATCGTTTTTTATCTGATATGCGTTTAGGTATTCATTAATTGCAATATCTTTATTTCCTCTTACAAGATTGTATTTACCCCAGTTAAGATGAGCATTGTAATCATCATTTTTTTCTTCATAAATTAATGCTCTCATCTGATAAGTCAGAGGGGAATTTTTTTCTAAATTATCAAATTCGTTAACACATTCAAGGGCTTTATCAAACTCCTTATTCATATAATAGTATTGTGCTTTTAGTGAATGAAACTGCGGAATGTGATTGTACTGACCTTCCATTTTCTGTAATTTTTCAAATGATTCGGATTTTTTGTCGGTATCAAGAAGGCATTTTACTTTTGTTAATTCATCAGATGTAATATCAATGGCTTTTTCGGGGTTGCCGTTTTTTAGATATAAGTCAGCAAGCTGTTCTCTTATATTTGGAGTGTCAAAACCTGATTTTCTTGCACGTTCAAGGACTTCTACGGCACTTGGAGTTGCATCTTCTTTTACATAAAGGTTAGCAAGTCTTCTGTAAACTTCTTCATGAGTTTCATCATGGTCTATTACTTTTAAGTATTCATCAATTGCTTTTAAATTGTTTCCTTCCTGCTCATAAAGAGTTCCTAAAACAAATCTCGCAGATAGCATGTCTTTGTCTTCTTGAGCACTGTTTACAGCCTTTTTGTAATCATTTATGGCATGCTCGAGCTTATGTTCTATGGTATGCATGTTGCCCCTGTAGACGTAATATTTATACTTATCTGTTGTTATATAAATATCCATTAACTGCTCATAGGCAAGAATATTTGTTGCGTCAAATTCAAGAATTTTTGAATAATATTCAGCGGCTTCTTCTTTATTATCGAGAACCATTGAGAGATGTCCCAAACGTTCTAAAAGACTTAAATCTTTCGGATTTCTTTCATGAAGTTTTTTGTATTCCTCAAATGCAAGAGAATATTGTTCGTTTTCTTCGTATTGTTCCGCTGTCTGTAAACTCATTTTTGACTCCTTAAAATCTTATAAACTTTAGTTTAATTATATATGAAAAACAGATTAATTGTTAATCTGTCGGGCTAATTATATTTATTTTGTGCTTTTTCTATCCCGTTATCCAGATAAAATTCAATGGCTTCATCTGCTCTTTTAAGAACTTCTTTAAGTGCAGGAAGTTGTTCTTTTGGAAAATTTTGCAGGACGTAATTTTCTGACGGAATATTCGGCTGAGGGCCTATACCTATTTTTAGTCTGTCAAAATCTTTTGTTCCAACATGTTTAATAATTGATTTTATCCCGTTATGTCCGCCGTCAGACCCGTTTGCACGAAATCTTATACGTCCCAAATCAAGTGCAATATCATCATAGACTATAAGAATATCTTCAGAATTTATCTTATAATAATCCATTACTGCTCTTACCGCTTCTCCCGATAAATTCATAAATGTTGTAGGTTTTATAAGGATATTTTCACCAATTTTAGCTATAAAACATTTCAGTTTTTTATCTTCTTTAAAATAAATATTATTATCTGTTGCCCATTTATCAAGAACCATAAACCCTGCATTATGGCGTGTAAAACAATATTTTTCTCCGATATTTCCAAGTCCTGCGATTAATTTCATTTTTTATCCTTTATGATGTATATGCCCTATTCCTATGAATTTATTTATCAGCCGTGGACATTAATTCCAAAGGTTTGTTCCCACACTTACCTTTCTATTTCTTATTTTAACGTAAATAAATATTACCACACCCGTTTACCATATTTACGCTTAACAAAATGATAAAAAACATTTATTTTGAAAATGCTAAAAGATGAGGATATGACTTATGAAAAATAAACCTATAGTTCAAGAAAAAAGTTCTGAAAAAGTTGCAAAGTTTTTAGAAAAAAATTCGCTTCATAAAAAAGACTTCGCCGAAATGATTGGTGTAACGCTTTCATACGTTTACAACCTTATTGATGATTCAATTCCTTTTTCAACGCGAACAACTACGTTAGAAAGAATTGCAACGGTCATGGAAATTGAACCGGAAGAATTTGAGGAATATAAAATTCCGCAGGAACCTGTATTAATAGATGATTCCGTTGAATTTTTTAAGGATGTAATGAAAGAAAAAGGAATGTCTGTAATAAATTTTTTAAAGGCATTTCCGCGTAAAAAACGTCTTGACATAGTAGATATGCTCAGAGGAACATTGCCAATCCCGATAGATTTTAAGGAATTAACAATGATTGCACAGGTTCTTGATTTAAGTAAAGACGATATTTATACAATGTGGGAAAAGAGGATGAAGCAGGTTTTAGAATCAAACGGGATGAATATTTATTCCAATGCAGCACTTGTAAATTCGATGTTTGATTGTGCAAAGAAATATATACACTTAAAATAATGGGGAGAAAAAATTACGATTATTTCAATCGTAATTTTTTTTGATAAACCTGTTGACATTAAAAATTGTTCTTGCTAAGATAATCTCACTGACGAAATGAATAGCGTTAATTTAATATGCGCTTGTAGCTCAGCAGGTAGAGCACTCCCCTTTTAAGGGATAGGTCGCGCGTTCGAATCGCGCCAAGCGCATATTTTAAATATACAGAGGGTTTGAGCCCTCTTTTATTTTGC
>CALUVX010000028.1 GCA_944324295.1 Candidatus Gastranaerophilales bacterium | reverse complement strand
CTGGTGACCAAGAGTGAGGAAAACACCCGTTCCCATCCCGAACACGGTCGTAAAGACTCACATCGGTGAAAATACTTGGCGGGCCACCGCCTGGGAAGATAACTCGTTGCCAGCGCCTATTTTTTAAGAACCAATAGAAACTTTCTATTGGTTCTTTTTTATGTGTATAAAGAAAAGAGCTTTTTGCAAATGCATAAAGCTCAGTTGGAATTAAGAATAGCTGGAAGTATGAAAAAGATTTATATTATTATTAAATGTAAATGATACTTTGATTGCAATTATCCGGTTGGGCAATATTTTTTATTGTATAATTTGTTTATGAGTAAGAGATATAAAAAAAAGATTGTTTCCTTTTTAATTTCTATTTTGCTGATAGCAGGCGGTATATTATATTTTGGTTTAAATTATGTTCCGAAGAGTTTGTATAATACGCAGACAATGAAAAGCAATCAATCGGAAGCATATTATGTTGAGCAGTGGTGCACACCTAGTTTTGGGAAAAAAGAATTCAGGCTTTGGGATATGACAAGGGTTGATTGTTTAACAAAAGATTACGCAATAGAATTTGATTTTGCAAAAAAGTGGGCAGAAAGTGTAGGGCAGTCTTTGTATTATGCGGAAATGACCCATAAAAAACCTGCAGTTGTTTTAATTTTGACTGGTTTAGCTGATATGAGATATGTAAAAAGAGTTGAAAGAGTTAATAAGGACATTCAGATTTTTCTGATTAAAGCTTTTTAGTAACATCAGAGTAAATAATTGACATTTTGTGAGAAATAATTATTAAAAAGATATGACTATATTGGAGTTGCTTAAATTTAATAAAGTTTGTGAACACAGTAAGATACGTCCTGAAGTTGATTTTGGCTATTGTCCTGATTGCGGGGAATTGATAGAAAATCAATGGTATCTTGTTAGATGTGCATGCTGCGGCGTAAAATTACGAGGGGTAATTAAAAAAGGGAAAATTGTTCCCGAAAAACATTTTTGTCATAACTGCGGAGGCCATGATTTTATTATAGAAAGGATTGATAAGATTAACTTTATTGATATAAGTTATGCAGTCCTTGTTAAGGCTGTTATTCAGAATAATTACAAAAAGTTTACCCAAAGCTGGGTTGAAACTGACTTCAGAACATCAAATTACAGACCGCGATTGCTGCAAGAATACTTATAGCATCTGCAAGCAGTCCAACAATAAGTGCATAACGCAGTTTTGATATTCCGACCGCTCCGAAATATACGGCTAAGACATAAAAAGTTGTCTCGCTAGAACCTATCATGACTGCCGAAAGCTTTGTTGCATAGGAATCAGGTCCCAAATTATGCGCAATGTCGGAAAAAACTCCAAGCGCAGCAGACCCCGAAAGCGGTCTTACGAGCATTATCGGAATTGTGTCGGCAGGAATATGAAAATGAGAAAGTAGAGGAGAACAAAGATTGCCTATCATCTCAATAATTCCTGATGCTCTGAACATAGAAATTCCGACAATTATTGCAACAAGATATGGAATAATATTTACGGCAACTTTAAACCCGTCTTTTGCACCATCGGTAAATGTTTCATACAATGGAACTTTTTTAAACAACCCCATTGTTAGTATTAAAATAAGTATTGCAGGGAGTGCCCAGAGAGAAAGTATGTTCATTAATATTTGAAACATTTTTATTTATCCTCCTTGGGACTTTGCTGAGGTGTCCAAATTTTTTCAAATAATTTTGCCAAAATAATTGCACTCACAAATGCTATACTTGTTACGAGAAGTGTAGGTGCAATAATTTCTGTCGGATTTTTATAACCGATACTTATTAAAACGGCTATAACTGTTGCCGGAATAAGCTGAAATCCTGCAGTATTCATCGCAAGAAACATACACATTGCATTTGATGCGGATTTTTTATCTTTGTTATGTTTCTGTAACTCTTCCATTGCTTTAATACCAATAGGGGTTGCAGCATTAGTCAACCCGAAAGCGTTAGCAGAGAAGCTCATTGCAATATCTCCGATTGCAGGTGAATCTTCCGGAATTTCGTTAAATAATTTTTTCGTAATAGGTTTTATGATTTTTGATATAATTGTAATAAGTCCGCATTTGTCGGCAATTTTCATCATACCAAGCCAAAAAGCCATTATTCCGATAAGAGAAAATGCAACTTTAACAGACAATTCAGCCCCTGACAGAATGGAGTTTACAACTTCATTTAATCTGCCGTTAATTGCACCAACAATTATTGAAATTACGATAAGAAAATAGAATATGTAATTCATAAAAGTATTAAAGCATTAATATTTATTCAGGTCAATTTTTTATATAATCATCTTCTGTGGTGTCTTGGCGGGCCATCATGATCTCTATGTCTGTGGTGATGCGGCGGTCCGTCATGTCTGAACGGATCATATAATGGCGGAACCGGGTATATAATTCCAGGGGCGCTAAACAGGTCATTAGTGTCCAAAAAGTCTTCCATTATAGCTTTATATTCGTTGTAATTTATAGTGTTGGGATTTGAACCTTCTTCATTATAAGCCTCTGACAATGCCTGAAATTGATTTCTGGTTTGTTGGCTTTGGTATTGAGTGTAGACGTTATATGGATATACATTGTATCTTATTTTATTATTTCTATCTGTTCGTACAACTTCATTAGCCGAAATTGTTCCGTTTTCATTTCCGTTTGCATCAATCTCGTTAAATACCTGTTTAATTGATTTGGCGCCGTTAAATGTTTTTAAATCCCCGATTATAAAACAATCCGGTACAGAACAACCGGGTCTTTGTATTGTTGCCGGCGGAGGTAAAACCAATGGCGGAGTATAATAATACTGTGCATTTGCATTTGCCATAGGTGCTGCTGTTGCAATTGCTAAAGCTGCTGCGCCTGCTGCATTTTTGAGTTTATCTTTTTTTTCACCCGCAAAATATGTATTTCTTTGGTAATTTTGAATAGCTGAAACTCTCATAAGTATATTACTCCTTAATTAAAGACCACATAATTATGATAGTTAATAAATAAATTTTTTGTATGTTTTTTACAAAAATGTTACAAAAAAATGATATTTTGTAAACTAAAGATTAAAACGTACAAAATATCATTTTTTATTTATCGGATTAATTTATTTTTTTATTTTTTTGTAAGTCTGTGATAAATCTGTTTAATTATTGATGGATTTTTAAACGGTTTGTTTAATTCTTCAATTTCCTTATACTTTTTTATATTACTGTTATATGCACGGTACCAGCTTTTTATAACTTTTATAGGGTTGTGTACTGATGGACCTGAAGTATCTTTTAATCCTTTATAAATTTGCAGGTCAATACCTTCTAATTTTTGTTTTGAACCGCGGGTGATATCACGTCTGTCTTTCGTAGCTCCTATAATAGCATTTATTGTTCTTTCTATTCTCATCTTTGGCCTTTCTTATTTGGGGTAAAAACCGGTCTTTTATTTTATATAAAAGACCGGTAAAATTTTATGTTTTTTACTATTTTAGAAAAGATTAACCGCAGCAGCAAGAAGATGCACAAGTACATCCTAAAGCTTCTTTAGCTTCTTCTAATCTTACTTTGATACGTCCGTCAACAGCAATTCCTTCTCCTGTAGTTTCAGAAATTAACAACGGGTTAATATCTAATTCATCAATGAATTTGAAATCGCTTACAAGCTGAGACAATCTCAAAAGTGTTTCCTGAATTTGGTCGATTTGTGCAGGTTTTGTACCTCTTGCACCTTCTAACAATTTGTATGCTTTTACAGATTTAATCATATCCATAGCATCAACATCAGTTAAAGGTGCAATTCTGAAAGTTACGTCTTTCATAACTTCTACGAATACACCGCCTAAACCGAACATCATCATCGGACCGTATTGAGGATCTGTAGCAATACCGCAAACCATTTCACGGCTGCCTTTTACCATTTCCTGAATGATTACGCCTTCCAAACCTTCAAGCAATCCTTTTGCTTCAAGTCTTTCAAGAAGTCCTTTGTATTCTTTTCTCAATTGTTCTTCTGATTTAATGTTTACAACAACACCGCCTACATCAGTTTTGTGAGATGTAGTTTTAGAAGTCATTTTCATTACGACAGGGTAACCGATTGAGTTACCGAGTTCAACAACTTCTTCCTCATTTGTTGCAAGACCGTATTTGCAAGCTGTGATGCCGTATGCCTGAAGAACATCAATTGATTCAAGAGTTGTAAGTTGTGCTCTGCCTTCTTTAATAGAGTTAGCAATAATTTTTTCAACTTTAGCTCTGTCAACGTCATAGCATGGAATTTTTCCTTCCGGTCTTTCCATCCACAATCTCTGCTGGTTCAATCTGTTCAAGCCGTCTGCAGCTTGTTCTGCATACATAAAGAACGGCATATTAACATTCATATCAGAAAGTTTTGAGAAGAATTCATTCTTAGTCATAAATACGCCGATAATCGGTTTTTGAGGATTTTTAGCCTTAATTTCCATTAGAGCCTGAGCAACATCAATATCTTTCAAGCCTAAGAACGGAAGATAGATTGTAATAATCATATCAACGTTTTCATCAGCAATTACTGTTTCAAGAGTTTGTTTGTAGTGTTCAATAGGAGCTGATGCAATCATATCTATCGGGTTTTTAACAGATGCTGCAGCAGGTAAGAAGCTTCTCAATTTTTCTTTTGTAGCTTCAGAAATTTTTGCCATTTGCATACCATATTCACAAACTGCATCTGTAGCCATAATACCGGGGCCGCCTGAGTTTGTAATAATTGCTACTCTATCGCCTTTTGGAATCGGGCAGTTTGCAAACACTTTTGCTGTTTCAAACAGATTTTGAAGAGAAAATTCTCTTATAACACCGGATTGCTGTAATAGTGCAGCAGCAGCTTTATCAGCACCTGCTAATGAACCTGTGTGAGAAGATGCAGCTGATGCACCTGCTGCAGAACGTCCTGATTTCAATGCCAAAATAGGTTTCTTTTTAGTTACTCTTGAAGCTAATTTTCTGAAATTAGCGGGATTTTGGATTGATTCCATGTATAAAAGAATTTGTTGAACATCATCATCGTTTTCCCAGTATTCGATAGCTGTTTCAGCATTAACATCAGCCTGGTTACCGATTGAAATGAATTGTGCAAAACCCAAGTTTAAGTCTTTTAAAATATTTAAAATACCGCCGCCTAAAGCACCAGATTGAGAAACAAAACCGATGTTTCCGCGTTCAGGTAAAGATTCTGCGAAACAACCGTCCATTCTAACTTCCGGATTAGTGTTTACAACGCCTAAGCAGTTAGGACCAACGCATCTCATACCGTATTCTTTAATTTTTGAAACTAACTGTTTTTCAAGTTCAGCACCTTCGGCTCCTGTTTCTTTAAAGCCTGCAGTGATTATACATAAACCTTTGATGCCTTTTTCGTGGCATTGGTCAATTGTAGATAATACAAATTTTGCATTAACAACGATAAGAGCAAGATCAACTTCGCCGGGAACTTCAAGAACTGATGTATAAGCCTGAAGACCTTCTATAATACCGCCTTTTGGGTTTACAGGATAAATTTTCCCGTTGAATTTGTATTCCTGTAATCTTTTCATAATATCCGAACCAATGGTGTGTTCTTTTGTTGACGCACCGATAACCGCTATTGATTTCGGTTTCATGATTTTGTCTAAAATACTCATTTTTTACGTCCTTTCTTCGTAATTTAAAGTTGTTAGTTTTATATATTTTATGTAAATAAATTTTTTATTTTATCCCAAAATGTTTTTGGCTGTTCTTCTTTAATTCTGGATAATTTATTTCTGTGGCTGTAACTTACAAGCTTTGCAGTGCCTATAACAGCTTCAGGATGTGCAGTTGTTCCCATTGATGTTACTTTTTGAGCTTTATATCTTTCTATTTCTTTAGCATTTTTGGCTGCTGTTATTCTTGCATTATTACACCAGTCATCTTCAATAAAGATATCAAATTTATTATTTTTTATAATATTCATTGTATTTAACTGTTTAACAGCCTGTTCTAATTTTTTGCTGCCGTAAGAATTCGAATAGTGGTTAATAAAAACAGCTCTGCCTTGAAAATTTGTTGATTTAATGTTTTGAATCTGCATTTTGTCCTCTTCTAATAACCGTTAACAATCCACTCTCTGACTCTGAATTTTGCGCCTAAATCCTTTGCAATTTTTTCGCACTTTTCAAGGTCAAGATGTCTGCCTTTGTAACCTTCTACTACACTTGCAACAACAGATATTCCTTCATCAGTGCAAGCTTTAATAAATTTTTTCATTTCATCATAGGCTTCGTCAAACTTGGGTTGTGAAAGCTCGTCATATTCTTCTTTTGTTGCTCCGTTGAGGCTTACAGAGAATTCATCAACAAGGCCTTTTAATTCGGGAACAACATTTCTTTTGTAAACAAAATTGGCATGTCCGTTTGTATTGACACGTATTTTTGTTTCGGTGTAGTTATCTTTAATATATTTTGCAACCTCTTTTAAAACCTCTAGTTTCATCATAGGTTCGCCGTAGCCGCAGAAGATAATTTCAGTGGAGGCTGAGGGTTGAAGAGTGAAATGTTCTTTAATAATGTCTTCAAACTGGTCAATAACATCTTTTGCTGTAAAATTTTCGTTATCAAGCCAAAGCTCCTGCCCCTTTACATCACTTTTATCTTTTCTAAGGCAAAAGATACAATCATTTGTGCATCTGTTTGTAAGATTGATATATATTTTCCCATCGAGTAAATATAATAAAGTGTTTGACATGACTAGCCTTTCAATAACTAAATTATGTCATGGGCAAAATTATTTTACAAGTAATTTTTCTTGAAAAATATCGATGAATATGTTATAATTAAAATTATGAATTTGAAAGGAGTTTTTTTATGAAAGATTTATTACGAAATGTTACTCGGGGGGGGGCGCTCTGAGCTAACAGAGGCCAAGAAGGCCAGCTTTTCAGTCATCCTGAACTCGTTTCAGGATCCCAATAATGGAAGATTGGAGGGCAAGAAGGCAAGAGGACAAGCTTATTTAGGTTCTGTCATCGCGCACCTGTTGCGCGATTTAAAGTTAATTAAAGAAAGATCGCGGACTAAATCCGCGATGACAAATTGTCTTAATATTCAATTCCTCTCTTGGGAGAGGATGTCCGAAGGACAGGAGAGGGTAAACACGAACTTTTCTTTGTTACCCACCCCCGGCCCCTCCCTAATCAGGGAGGGAAGTAACATCGTTTCACTTTTCACCCTTCACTCTTCACTAAAACAAAAAACTGCATTTACTCTGGCAGAAGGTTCTACGCACGTAGCCCTGTTGAACAACCAACGTAAAATAGCCTTTACACTCGCTGAGGTTTTAATAACTCTTGGCATAATCGGAATAGTTGCGGCAATGACAATGCCATCTTTAATTCAAAATTATCAGAAAAAACAAACAGTATCACAGCTGCAAAAAGCTTATTCAACATTTTCTCAGGCACTTGTGCAATCCCAGCAGGAAAACGGGCAATCGTCAGAGTGGTCAGTTACTGTTGCAGGAAGTTCCTATGAAGATAATTTGGCATATTTTAACACATACTGGAAACCTTACTTAAAAGTAATAAAGGTTTGTAAAACAATGAAAGAATGCGGCTATAATATAACCGGGTTTGCATCTCTTACCGACAGACATAACTATACTTATTACGGTTTGTTTAACAATGTTCCTGGATTTATCTACGGGGACGGAACTTATGCTTCTATAAGGCCGTATGGTTTTAATAATGTAGCTTTACAATTGCTTGTTATAGATATAAACGGTTCCAAAATGCCAAATATTATAGGCCGTGATGTTTTTCATTTTCAGATAGATACAACGCGTGGAGTTATATCCGGTTATAGTTCAACAAAAGAGAATCTTAAATTATGTACAAAAGAAGAAATTGGCAATGGTGGTGGGGCCGAACGTTCACGTTTATGTGCGGGGAAAATAATGGCCGACGGCTGGCAGATACTGGATGATTACCCGTGGTAGAATATTAGAAATACTGTCTGATGTTATTCGGGCAGTATTTTTATTTTGCCGACAACTGTACCGTTAATTGTTTTTATATCTGTATCAGCTTCTATATCAGCCCAGTGAAGATTTTTTAAAACCTGAACAGCAACAAGTTCACGGGCTTTCATATCACAATCGGAAATTTTTACAACAAATGCTTCTTCAGTTAGAGTATTTACAACAATACAAAGTCCGCCTGCTCCGACTTTTGCAATAATACCTTTTGAATTTTCAATAATTTTTGTATCAGTTCTATCCTCTCCGCCGATTAAATACGGGTGGTTTAAAAACGCGTTTTTAATTTTTTCATATTTAGGATTACAGAATAAATTCAGATAGCCATTCAGCATATTTGTTAATGGCATCGACATAATCGGAACACCACACCCGTCTGTTGTTACAGGATAATCTTTCTGCACCTGGCATAATTCATAAATTTTTGACTTAATAGCTTTTTGAAGCGGATGTTCAGGTAAATAATATGTGTCTAAATCCCAGTCTTTCATTTTACACAAACCCAACATCATAATATGTTTTCCGGAACAGTTGTTTTGCAAAATGTTTACAGGAGTATTGCTTAAAAGCATATCTGCCTGTTCTGTTTTTGAAAGTGGTTTGTGCAGACCGCATTTTAAATATTTGTCATTGAGTCCGATTTTGTCTAAAAGTTTTTTTGCAGTGCTAACATGAATTTTTTCGCCGGCATGAGAAGCGCAGCAGATTGCGATTTCATCTTCTGTCATGTCATAAAATGTGTCCATTCCGTAATCGACAATTAAGCTTGCCTGTAGAGGTTTTGCGCATGAACGTAGATAAAACGGATAATTCTTCGCATCGCCGGTAAAGTCAAATGCTCTGTTTTTGTCGGCAAGAACAATAAAGCCGAAATGTTCTTCATCAACAAGTCCATCTCTTACATATTCCAGTAATAATTCAGGGATTGTTCTATTGCTGTGCATTGTTTCTTTTCACAAGTTCCAGAAGCTGGAGCATTTTTCTTTTTAATTTAATATTTTCTTCTTTAAGATTTGAGATTTCTTCTTCATATTTCTGATTGTCATTTGAGAAAGTTGTCTCGGGTTTTGGAACAGTGTTGTAATCGAGGATAAATCGTTTTTTCGCTTCTTCTTTCAATATTAACACTGTTCTTAAATCTTCTTCTGTTACAAAGCCGAGTTCAATTAAAATTTCTCCGAATTTTTTCGGCTGACCTTTTTCTGCGGCGTCTCTATTTGCAAGTATTGCCTGCTGAAGCTGGTCAACGGATAGAACACCTTTTTGTTTAAAATATTCTCCTATTCTAAATTT
>CALUVX010000027.1 GCA_944324295.1 Candidatus Gastranaerophilales bacterium | reverse complement strand
AGCATTTTAAAAAGCAAACATAAATAAAAAGAACGCATCTTCCTGAGAAAATGCGTTCCGGTTTGTTCATAAGCCGATTCTATATAATTAATTGGGATTAATAACTATATATTACAGACGAACTACGTATTGTTATACCTTAAAATCACCAGTGTTTATGCGGCTTTTCAGCCTATCATTTTGAATTATACAAGAAAAATAGATTAATTTGTAACTAATTTTGTATCTAAACTTTATTTTTACAGAAGCTAATATATTTCTCTTTTATTATATTATCTTCATCATCAAAAACATCAGTTTTAAAATCTTCAAATGTGTTATTTATCCTATAGTTTTTTAATGCTTCGTTATACATATAATAATTTTTCAAGTTCACCTCATCTTTAATCAGATTTTTTAGCTTATTCTCGTATGCTGAATGTAATTCGCCATATCTATTAGCTTCCGCTAACCCTTCTTCCTCATAAGAAGGCATTCCATATTGTAACCTTAAGCGTTCATCATAAGAATCAAAATATTCATCAAATGATTCATATTTTTTTCTTTCTGATCGCGGCAGATTCCAAAACTCATTGTACTGTTCTTCCCATAATTTTTTGAACTGCTCATAGCTTTCTTTATCAAAGTCAGTTTCATTTTCAAATAACGCCATATCTATAGCTATTTTAAAGAAGTCCTCACCATTTTTTTCGCGCTTTAGTATTTCTTGATAGTTTACTTCTTTACGTTTTGTAACCACAAGCTTTTTGTTTTCTTCTACACCTGGAAAAATTTCTCCCATTTGTGTATATTTTGGTGAGTATTCTTCATAATAATTTAAATAGTCCTTAAAAATTTTGACTGCCCTATCAGAACTATAATTGTTAATAACTGTCATTAGATATGCCATTTGTGCGGCTTTAAATTCTTTTGCCCTGATTGCTTTAACTTCTTTTTCGTTGACTATGTTGTAACGCTGATGTGCGTCTTTTTTCCCTGTATGTCCTACGAAAAAACGAACCGTACCTTCTTTTACGCCTAAAATATCTTCAAAAAAAGTTATCAAATCGTTACGGTGCGCGTGATTCGTTCTGCCTTTAATATGCTTAACGCCAGCCTTCTTTTCCAGCCTTGTCATTATGTCGCCCACGCGGTCATCAGAAATGCTTATGTTTTTACCATTTCCTTTAAATTTAAAAAATAATTTATCATTATTTTTTAAATTATATTTTTTTATGTATGATTGTATGATTCTGAATAAATAATCACATATAACTACTGGTCTGTTGGAAACGTTTGTTTTAGCATATGCTTCTGCGCCCGTAACTCTGTTTCTCTGCCTATAAATAATAATATAGTTTTCTAAATCAAGCTTTATATTGTAAACTTGCCCATTATTCTCAACCAAAAAATCTTCATCTGTAAATTTAGATTTGATCCTGTCAACTCCAATATTCAAAAGTTCATTTATTCTTCCTCCTGTCGCTAATAATAATAACAATAATAATAGCGTCCTGCCAGATTTTTCTTCTTTTGCTGTTTTGTAGAGGCTGTTAAGTTCCTCAATGCTATAACTCCGTAAATTTTCTCGCAGGTCAGGATTCATATCGCGTTCTGATGTTGTTCTTATTTTTTTAATTTTAAATTTATGGTCTTTAATGTTTACTCCATTAATAGACAACAATTGTTCTATACCATTATGTCTATCTCCCAAAATGTTTACTAATCTTGAAAAATAATCATCAATAGTTTTCTTTTTGATATATTTTAAGTCTTTATTTCGAACAATTTCATAATAACTTTGTACTAAATTTTCCTCTGAATCATTTATTTTTTTCAGGTCAGATAAATACAATTCAGGTGCTTGGTCTTTTATTAATTTTAGTGTTCCCAGCCTCTTTCCAATTAAATTATAATTTGGCGTTAAATTTCTCGATTTATCTGAAAGTTTATCTTTTTTTATTTCCTGCCACAAAGATTTGTGTAAATTTGTATAAATTTCGTGAATTTTTTTTAATGTAATTATTCTTCTTCTTGCCACATTTTTTTCCGCCAATTTCTTATATTCTGAAAGGCATTGTACTGCCGATTCAAAATTATTATACCTTTTTATTGGCTTTATGTAAATTGGGTTGTTATTAACATCTGTTCCCAACCTATAGCGCACCACAAATTCATCTCTCACTGCGTCATAACTGATACCCCTATACTGCCGCGCCAGCTTTTTCTTTTTTTCAATTTCACGTTTGGTCAATTTCTTTATCTTGATGTTTTTAATAGTCATTTTTTATCTTCTCCTTTTATTAATATAGCCGCCAACTTTTATGCTGACGGCTATATTTTATTTATTAACTAACTCTGTACAAGGCTTTAAATTCGCGTCTGCGCCGTTTTTCAGCCTTAGCCTTTGCTTCTACCCCTTTTTTATGTTTAAAAGCCTTAAAAGCGATTTGTGCGCCCAACCACATTAACACTACCGACCATAACATTTGGCTTCACCTTCTTTCATATCATCAAAAATTTTACCGTCTACCGTGACGATCACCCTTTTGTTTCTTTCGTATAACCGCCGTGCCAGTGTTTTAGTGTAACCGTGCCAGCCGTTATGCGTATAAATGTAAACTTCGCCGTCCCTGCCGACCGCTTTTAAAATATCATCTTCATTGTTTCCGTACTGTCCAAGCGTAAGAATTTCCTTCACCATTCCGCTGTTGGTAGTAACTACTACTAAACTAATTTTGTGACAGTATGCGGCGCGTTTTAACTTTGCCTCAATTACAGGGCTTAAAAAATCACCTGCGCTTAATACCAAATTTACTTTTTTAGATTGTACTGATTTCATAAAACATACTTCCTTTCCATAATTTTTATTTTTTTGGGCGATATTTCTACCGTCCATTAAATTAGCACCGTCTGTATAAAACGCCGTTATTCACTTCCGTGTAGCCGCTAAACTCCATATCACGCTTGTATGCTTCCCAATCAAAGTACCGTAACGCTATGTCAGGCAAGTTCCACGCTTCCACTTCCTCTACTGCCAGTGTGTCTAAATCGGTGTTTTGGTAGAACATACAGTTGCCTTTATTTACTTCATCAATAGCGTTCCTTAACGTTCCGCCCTCTGTTTCCATATAGGCTTTCACTGTTTCCGCTTCTTCCTCGTCCAGTGCTTCCAATTCTTCGGCGAGTTCGTTTAGGTCATA
>CALUVX010000026.1 GCA_944324295.1 Candidatus Gastranaerophilales bacterium | reverse complement strand
AAGTCGCTCACTCGCAGCATTTGAAATATGTGGCAAAATATTACTTTGCTTGGTTCTCACATATCAAGGATTCTTGTGTTAATAAATACGGAATGCACTTAATTGCCCAATTTAAAAAATATCAGGATTTAGGTTGTATTGAAATTACTACATCAGGTGCTACACACGGATTTTCTCCGCTTCTGGCAACTGATAGCAATCTCAACGCCCAATTTAAAGTAGGTTCAGACACTACAAAAAGATTATTCGGTAAAAAAGCTTGCGGATGCTGGCTGCCCGAATGTGCATACAGACAAGGCTATGAATACGTTGGCAAAGACGGTAAAAAGCACTGGAGACCGGCTATTGAAGTTACTCTGCAAAATAACGGCATTGAGTATTTCTTTACTGAATCTCACGTTATTGAAGGTGGTAACTCTATTGGTAACAGACGTGTAATTGGTGTTTACGGAAATATTGAATACATACCGCTTCCCGAACGTCCTGCAACAGGTTATGATACATATTCCGCATACTGGCTTCCTGATGCACAGGTTGCAGTTATGGGCAGAAATGACAGAGCCGGATATCAGGTTTGGTCTGCTGCTGACGGATATCCCGGAGACGGTGTCTACAGGGAATTCCACAAAAAAGACGACAAGTCAGGAATGCACTATTGGAGAATAACTTCTCCTACAACTGATCTTGGCGACAAAATGCTTTATGATCCGGTATTAGCACTAAATAAAGTTAATGAAAATACAGACCACTACACAACACTTATTTATCACATGCTTAATGATTATAAAAAAGCAACCGGTAAAGAAGGACTTGTAATGGTATCATTTGATACAGAACTTTTCGGACACTGGTGGTTTGAAGGTGTTGAATTTATAAAACAGGTAATTAAAAAATTCGCAACTTACTTACCTGAAGTTGAAAGAATGACAGCAGGTGAATACGTTCACAAATATCCGCCAAAAGAAGCAATTCAAATCCCTGAAAGCTCTTGGGGACAAGGTGGACACTTCTATGTATGGAATAACCATTTAACAGAATGGATGTGGCCGATAATTCATGCATGCGAAAAACGTATTAATGCCATTGCAGACAAATACCCTGAAATTCCGGAAGATAAACTTCTTCACAGAGCATTAAATCAAATGGCAAGAGAAAATCTGTTATTGCAAAGTTCTGACTGGCCGTTCTTAATCACAACTTGGCAGGCAAAAGATTATGCTACGGACAGATTTAGAGAACACGTTGACAGATTTGAAACAATCTGTGATATGATTGAAAGCGGAAACATTGACGATGCTAAACTCAAAGAAATTGAAAGCATTGATAACTGCTTCCCTGTAATTGACTACAGAGTATATCAGTCAATAGAGGAAGGAGTTATCCCGCAGCAATCAGCAAAACTTGCTCCTTTATACAACTAAAAATAAATCTAACTAAAAAAGAGCTTCTTAAAGAAGCTCTTTTTTATTGCATGAATTCTCTCGTAATTCCCGGAAAAAATAAATTATCATGCTCTAAAGATAACAATAAAAATTCTTCACCTGAGATATTCAAACTTTTAATATCTCTAAATCCAATTTTTGAATCATCTTTCATATTAAAAAAGTATTTCTTACAAAAACTTTTGTATTTCAAAAACATATTTGATGCAAAATCCGCAGTTCCAAGCCATGGATCAATCACTATTGTATTCTTTGTAACCTTACCGTCAAACTTTGAACCATCTTTGTTAAATACACATACAGAATGGTCAATATTATGGTTATCAATCTTTAAAGCCGCAGTACAAGCATTATCAACGCCGTTAATTTTCAAAATTGCCTCAGACAACAGCGCATCTTCGCCACAATTACCAATTTTACCAAATTTTAACTGTCCTATAACGTTATTTACCAGTTGAGAACCACTTTTACAGCCATACTGCCATTCTTGTCTTACTCTGTTTAATTTGTCAACAAGACGTTTTTGCCAATCAAATAACGCAACAAGTTTTAATTCCCTAAAATTAAAAGGCCCAGATACATGAAACGGATTTTTATCAATAAATTTATTATATAACTCGGCATTTTCCTGCTTAAGCCTATACATAGGGGCACTAAATCTGGTAGAAGATACATGCGGATATGCCGTATTAACAATATGACAAACCCATTGAGCATCCCTGATTTGCGGACATCTTCCGGAAAAATTAATATTATTAGATATACTATTCATACCAAAATTAAATCTTCTAAAAAAATAAATTGCTATAAAAATAAAAATAATTTACAGATTTTCATAAAAAGATAAATTACCCACTTGCAAAAAAAAAATCAGCATATTATAATAAAACTTGCGGAACAGCCTTGATAATATCAGGAGTCCAAAAATATGGGAGCGTAGCTCAGTTTGGTTAGAGCGCATGCCTGTCACGCATGAGGTCGCGAGTTCGAGCCTCGTCGTTCCCGCCATTTGAAAATTGACCCTCTTGGGGGTCTTTTTTGTTAGTAAATCAATTGTAGTTTTTTGTCCAGGTCGATTTGTACAGCTAGATAGATTATTTTGGTAAAGTAGACTTTGTGTAGGCATTTTCGGGTCGGGAAAATTAAGTGTTCCCCAAAAATCAAACTGGAAAACTTGGCTTTTTCTGGACTGTACGGATAGATTGAGATTTGTATATTATCAGTGAGATACGCACCAAATTTGAACTGTACGGATAATTTGATTATTTCGGAATAGTCCAGTTCCGCAAAATTTTACAAAAATATCATAAGGTTTAAGAATTTGAAACAAGGTCGGAACTTTTTTCTTAAGGTTGGAAAATTTTTACATTAAATTTGAGAATAAACGGAACCAAATTTGAAACAAGTATTTTTCAATTGATATAAAAAAAACCGACATAATCTCGGAAGTGGTATTCCAATTCTTCATCTTCAGAGTTACAATATGACGTGTCCTGTTTGTTATTATTACAATAAACTGTCGGTTTACATTTAATCAAATTACAAAATTCCAAAGTTCAATTTAAATAATTGACACAAGGCTTAGTTCTAAATTAGCTTATAAAAGCTTGCAAAACCAATTAACTTATATATAATTATTTTATTATGCTAATAAAACCTTTTGAACAATCATATCAGGACGAAGTAATTCAATTGGCTTTACACTGTCAAAATGATGGAACAAGACCATATATAGATGTCAACAATCAACCGAATTTATTAAATATTCCTAAAGAGTATTTTGGCTCAGGTGGTTACTTTTGGATTGTTGAGGATAAAAATAAGGTTGTAGGAACTATTGGTTTAATAAAATGCGGTGATAGTATCGGAATTCTAAAAAAATTTTTTGTTAATGAGAACTATCGAGGGAAACCAAATAATCTTGGGCAGAAATTATTTGCTAAACTATTGGAATATGCGAAATTAAATAATTTAAAAACAATAGTTTTAGATACCCCTAAAAATACCTCACGAGCACATAAGTTTTATAAAAAAGCAGGTTTTTATCAAATAACAAAATCTGACTTGCCTGTTAAATATAACCCGCCCTATGAAGAATCAGACTACTTTATTTTACATTTATAAATAGAAATTTATCATATTATCAAAAAAGTGTCATATTAATGGAAATATATGACGCTATTTTAAATGGATTATATAAAACAAAATAACAATTACAAAAAAAATAATATATTTTTAATTCGCATTACAAGTTAATAATAGCACAAATTTTAAATTCTTCATCTTTAAAATTAAGAACGTATGAATGAAAAATTTGCTCATTTATTTCATATTTTAAATTTATGTTGTCCAAAATAATCAAACCATGTGTTCTTTTACAGTGAATTTTAACAGGAAATCTGATAAACATTTACCTTTGGAAATTGTTGATGGTCCTGAACCTATATCTTATGATGATGTAATTGATGCTCATAGATTTATAAAAAAAACTGTAATGTTTCTTAATATATTTTTTTTATTGGCAATTTTCTCTTTTTAAAATTTTTATTATTGATATAGGGGATATATTTTATAAAGGAGAAAATATTATGGGAAATTATGTTAAAAATGACAGTATTTATTTGGGAACTTCCAAAGGACAAGTTCAGATGATGCCTTATATTCGTACTCTAACACCTGAGGAATCTGCAGAAGTCAAAAAAAGAGCGAAACGGATGAAAGAAATACTTCCTCCTGATTGGATGCAAAAATCTTTAGATAAAATTAATGCAAATTCAACAAACAAAAAGCCGAGATTTATGGCGCCAGCTTCAATAAACTTAACGCCAGAACAGGCTGCAGAACATGAAAAGATAGGGAAACAATTAGAATATTTTAGAAACAAAAATAAAAATATTTTTACTAATAAAAAGCTCCGATAATCGGAGCTTTTTATTAGTTATTTAATCTTGAAGAATGTGTTGCTAAATCTTTTTCTGATTCTGAAATTGCAAAAGAAAAAATTATGGAAATTAAAACTCTGCTTGATAAAATGCAGAGTTAACTTATATATTTTAATTTGTTTTTATGACAGTAACTTTATATTCTTAAAATTG
>CALUVX010000025.1 GCA_944324295.1 Candidatus Gastranaerophilales bacterium | reverse complement strand
AGATATTGCAGGGACAACACGCGATGTCTTAAAAGAAACTCTTGACTGGGATGTTGCAATTACCCTGATTGATACGGCAGGTATTCGCGACAACGATGAAGTCGGAAAAGTTGAAGAAATCGGGATTGAATATTCAAAACAGTCAGCAGATGAAGCTGATCTTGTTTTGTTTTTATATGACGCCTCAAAGGGAATGAACGATGATGATAAGGCAATTCTTGATCTGATAAAAGGCAAAAATCACATCATAATCGCCAACAAATCTGACCTTGTATCAGAAAAACAAAAAGATGTCTTCTACCTTTCTACAAAAACCAAAGAGGGCCTTGAGGAACTTAAAAACAAAATAAAAGAAATTTCTTACAACTTTTCTCTGGACGACACAGAATTTGTAACAAACAACCGCCAGCAGGATTGTCTTGAGAAATGCAGAGAAAGTTTAATTCAAGCTCTCGACGCTGCAAAAGAACATCAGCTTCAGGATTTAATTTCAATTGATTTAAAATCAGCATTGTTATTTTTAGATGAAATTACAGGGGAAGTAATCACTGATGATATTTTAAATAACATCTTTGACCATTTTTGTATCGGAAAATAAAGCATTATAATAAATTTATAAAATAAAATCTTCAATAAATAATAATACTTTTTCCAATTTATCATTATTTAATTTATTTAATTCAGAATTTATATTATCAATAATTTCACTATTTGTTTTATTTGAGTTATACCTAAATAAAATATTTAACTCAATATCAAGAGCTTTTGCTATTTTTTCAAGAGAATTTAATGTAGGGAAATTTCTGCCAGATTCAATAATACTTATTGAATTAGGTTCCATACCTACAAGCTATGCAAGTTGTTCCTGCGTTAACTTTTTAGCCTTTCGGAAATATTTAATTTTTTGACCTAAAAGTTTTTTATGATCCATAATAATAATTTTACAATTTATTATGTTTGCTTCAACTAAAATTGATTTATATTTTTTATTAAAAAATATTAAATTATTTCAATATATATAAATTTATTTTATACTTTTAGGGTATAAATATAATATGAATTTATTAAAGGGAATATTATGAAAAATTTATCTGAAAACAAAAGTTATAAAATTACAAGACTTAAAAATGGATTTACTCTTTCAGAAGTACTTATAACAATTGGGATTATAGGAGTAGTTGCGGTTATAACTATTCCAGCACTTATCTCTAATGTTCAAAATTACGTAAAATCAAAACGTGTAGAAAACATATAACAAAAGTTTAGTAAAGCTACAGATAAAATGCTTATAGCAAGTGGAATGGAAGATTATAACAGTACTCAATCTTTTGCAAATGAATTATCTAAACATTTAAACATTGCTCAAATTTGTGACAATAATAATCTTCGTTCTTGCTGGCCAACAGACACTGTAACTTTAAATAACGGTAAAGAATGGGATATTTCAAAAACAACTAGCGGTAAGACTTTAAAAATGGTAAATGATGAAAATAATGAATGGGATAATACTGTTGGCATAATTACTGCAGATGGGACAAGTTTTATAATGTCATATAATAAAAAATGTGCTATGTCACAAACAACTTCTCCAAGCTGGATTGGTAGTAAATCAAGTTCTACAAATTGTGTAGCAGCAATTTATGACTGGAACGGTTCAAGTAAACCAAACACTTTTGGAATGACTACATCAGGTAAAAATGATATTATACCTCTCAATGCAAATGGCTTAGGGAGTGCATGCTCTATAGAAGTAAACAGTAAATGCTATGGTATATTTTTTATTCCAACTCCACCTACTCCAGATGAATGCACGGAATTAATAAATTCAGGAAAAATTAATAAATGCTCAAATAATCGCGACTACTTTGCTGGTGCAGTAAAACAATGCGGAGGCAAAGATAATATGCCCACATCAGCAGATTTACGAGCTTTATCAGAAGAACTACACAAAGGAGATTGGAACAAAAACACGTCAAATCTTGGATTACCTAGTAGCTACTCATTTTCAATTTGGACTTCACGAGAAGGAAATGTTGGATATTCTGCAGATTATCATTCATTTACTCCAAATGGTAACAATGGTATAAATGTAACTACTATGGAAAGAACTAAACATCCTGAAATTTATGGAGTATGTATTATTGATTAATTAAAGAAATAATTTAATTAATAACTAAAATACCTGTCAAAATCTACATCGTCAAAACTGCACAAAAGTTTATAAACTTCATCATCTTCATCCATTCTTTGAAAACTGTAATCATCAAATTTCCAGTATTTCGGATTAATCCCTTTCACCCTTACAATTCCGGCATCACGCAATATAACAAGTTTTTTCTTAACAGTTTCAACCGGAAGTTCAACCATCTTAGCAAGTTCAACAGCAGTAACCCAGTTATCAACGGCACCTTTCTCGGGCGTCATAAACATAAGTTCAAGTCCGACTTTTTTTAATTCTTTATCTTCAGTTTCCGGCATATAATCATACATACAAATATATTAAAACCAAACATAAAAATTTTTATCATTTTTTTAGAGTAAAAAATATTACTACAATTGTAACGTTTTATTAATATTTCGTTTAATTTTAAATTTTCTGATACTTTATATAATACCAATACAAAAGTGTTTTATTTTGGAGGTGTTTTATGAAAGTTAATTTTAGTAGTATAAATGAAAATAGTTGTAATCAAAGTTTCAAAATGAATCTTGTACAAGATGCCAGCCTCACAAAATATATTAACAGCCTTCATTTCAGAAACCAGCAAAATAATCTGAAACAGGCAATTGATGTTATAAGAAACAATATTTCAAAAATTCCTGATAAGGACACATTAATTATAGGTGCCATGCATCCTTCCAAAGCAAATCTTGTCAAAAGCGGCACCTATGATGAGTTCTTTATCAACAGCAAGGGAAAAACTATAAAAAAGACTTCAGATATCCTGAACCGAGAAAATATTTTCCTACAACTTGAAGGCAATGATAAAATACAGGGATTTTATATGAATCCGGATGAAAACCCGAAAACACTTGCGAGTTGGTTTATGGATACTTTTAATTATTTTAAGAATTCATTCCTTGAAAAATCTTAATTGCCCTCGGTAAAATTCCTAAACAATATGAAATTACAATTCCATAGTTTGTAATAGGAACATTTTCTTGATTTGCAATTAAAATTCTTGATAAAACTTCCCTTCTGTTAGTCATACAGGCTCCGCAGTGAATTATCAATTTGTAATCCCTTACGTCAGGAAAATCATGCCCCGCATAATTGTGTATTACAAGATTTTTACCTGTTTTTTTACGCAATAGATTAGGAATTTTAACCCTGCCGATATCATCTTCTATAGCATGATGAGTACAACTTTCGAGAATTAAAACCATATCTCCGTCTTTCAAATTTTCAATTGCTTCAGCTCCCTTAATAAATTCATCCAAATCCCCCTTCAATCGAGCAAAAAGAATTGAAAACGAGGTAAGGGGGACATTTTCAGGAACAATTTCGCTAACTTGCTTAAATGCCTGACTGTCTGTTACAACTAAAGTAGGCGGAGTTTTCAAATTTTCAAGCGCCTGTTTTAATTCTGTTTCTTTTACAACGTAAGACATACAATCGCTGTCCAATAAATCTCTTATTGTCTGCACCTGCGGTAAAATAATCCTGCCCTTCGGAGCTTCTTTATCAATCGGAATAACAAGCATAACCGTACCTTTGGGCGGTACCAAATCTCCCGCAATTTTTGGAGAATTCACAAAATCATCAGGCAATAGCCTAACAAGAGCTTCTTTAAATCGGAAAACAAGACCTTCATCATCCTTTACAGAAGTGTATAAAACATTTTTAAAATCTTCAATTTCCAATTTTTTAATATCACATTTATTTTCAACGATTAAGTAAGGGATTTTAAGCTCATCAAGCTTTGCAATGAGTTCTTTTTCATAATCATCAAGACCGTTATAATCGCAGACGATTACTGCAACATCAATACGGTTGACAATTTTCATTGTCTTTTCAATACGTTTTTCTCCAAGCTCAGTATTATCATCAAGCCCCGCGGTATCAAGAAAAGTTACGGGGCCGACAGGCAAAAGTTCCATTGATTTTTCAACCACATCAGTTGTGGTGCCGGCAATTTCTGACACAATAGAAATTTCCTGATTTGTAATCCTGTTTAAAAGTGATGATTTACCGACATTTGTCCTGCCAAATACACCTATTTGCAACCGCATTGATTTTAATGTTTTCATTTACCCCTCCTCGAAATCTTCTTGCAGCGCCAGAATTAAACAGGGAGCTTTCACCTTCTCTGCCGGCTTGCACAGATTTCGCTCTTCCCTCAAGCGGGGAAATTTATACCTACTAAAAAAGGCCGTCATTAGACAGCCCTTTTAAATTTTTCACAAGCTTAAAATTAGCCTCTGATTCCCAATTTCTTGATTAAATCTCTGTATTCATCAAGATTTTGAGATTTCAAATAAGAAAGTAGTCTTTTTCTTTTACCTACCATCATTAAAAGACCTCTTTTTGTAGCGAAATCTTTTTGATTAGATTTAAGGTGTTCGGTAAGTTCAGTAATTTTTTGGCTCATCATTGCAACCTGAACTGCAGTTGAACCTGTATCTTTTTCGTTTTTACCGTACTTTTTAACTATTTCCTGTTTGTTTTTCAAATTCATATTAATTTTCCTTTACTTGTTGAGTGATTATTGGCGTAAGCACTCTACAAGCTGCATGATAATACATAAAGGAAAAATTGCAAGCTAATTGTAACTTTAAGTTAACTGTGTTGACAAATATGCCTTAAATGCAGATGTATTGGCAAAATTAAATTTATCTCTTGCAACACTTAAGTTTATATCCGCACCAAATAAGGATTTGTTTGATAAATTATATTTTTTCAATGCATCATTGTAGCGAGAATTTCCTTCTCCATACATTGTTGTTGCGTATTTTAAATCTTTTAATGCAGAATTCTGTGCTGACTTCATTGCTTCATATTGAGCGAGAGCTGCATAGTATTTTTCTTCTGCTTCGCTTTTCTTTTCTTCTTTTTCTACGTAATATCCGTTTACCGAATCTTTTATATTTTTTTGAGTATCTTCAGCATTTTGCAGAGTCATAGCTCGTGCAATAGTGAATGCAGAGCCAAGTTTTAGAGCTTTTGTGCAGTAATCATCATAAGACATCATACTTTTGAGCGGACTATTTTTGAACTCGTGCTCTGTCATTATTCTGTTTGTTTGATTAATTTTGCTCATAACAATCCTCAAATTTTATACTCTTAAATATATAAAGTATATATACCCAAAATAATTGCCTTTTCTGTTAAGTTTTATTAAATAATAAGTGTTATTTTAATTAAATTTCATATTTATAAAATTTTTTATTTAGTACTTTCTTGTACCGACAAGAAAGTACTACAAAGAAACTCTCGGCTGTCACTCCGTTCACTAATCAATTGTAATTGCTCAACTTTAAATGAGCAAACTCGCTAACGCTCAAACAATGCTCATTTTGTAGTTGTTTCGCAAACATTGATTGTTCTCTCCGTTAATAGCCGAACCAGATTAAAAATGCGGCGATAGCGAAACGAATAATAATTATAATCGAAGCAAACAACAAAGGCGTGTATTGTTTGAGTGAAACGAGTTTACACGCCTTGAGGCTGAGATTTATATAATTATTAATGAGTGCAGCGTGCCGCTGGTTTTGTGGAACTTTGTCCACACAAAGTTCCCGCCGTCTGCGTAAGACATCATATATTATTAGAGTTTATATTTTTTAATTTACAAAATTTAAGTAATATTTATTATGAATTTTATGTTAATATATGAATATGATTGATAGATATTCAAGAGAAGAAATGGCAAAAATTTGGACTTTAGAATCCAAATTTCAATATTACCTTGATGTGGAAGTAGCTGTAGCAGAAACTTATGCTGAACTTGGGACTTTCCCTAAAAACGATATTGAAGAGCTTAAAAGGAAAGCAAAATTTGACGTTAAAAGAATTGATGAAATTGAAGCCGAAGTCAAACACGATGTAATAGCATTTCTCACTTGTGTTAATGAAAGTTTAGGTGATTTAGCTAAATATATGCACGTCGGAATGACAAGCTCTGATGTCATAGATACCGCCTTTGCTTTGCAAATTCAAGACAGCGGTAAAATTATTATTAAGGATTTGGATGAAGCCATAAAATCATTAAAAAATTTAGCTGACAAACATAGAAATACAATTTGTATAGGCCGCTCGCACGGAGTTCATGCAGAAGTTATGACATTCGGCTTCAATCTTTTAAATTGGCTTGTCTAACTCGAAAGAGCAATGCAAAGTTTTAACAATACATTAGAAGAAATTTCTGTAGAATAAATTTTCTTACTTTTCTGAACATA
>CALUVX010000024.1 GCA_944324295.1 Candidatus Gastranaerophilales bacterium | reverse complement strand
GGGTGGAATTCTGTTGCTATTGGTAATGGTACTGTATCAGGGACAGGCTCTGTGGGAGATACAGTAGCAATTGGATTTGAGGCAATATCAGAGAAACAAGACGGTATTGCAATTGGTAATAATGCTGTTGTAGGAGACTATGGAACTAGCGGTATTGCAATCGGTACTTCAGCAAGTGTTCTTGGTAGCCATGGAATAGCAATAGGTGATGGTGCTAAGTCTGTTTCATCGCAATATGGAGGTGGTTATAATATAGCCATTGGCAGCGGAGCCATGGGTAATGCATCAAGAGGTCAGTATTCGATAGCTATTGGTCATCTTGCGCTTAATAAAATGAATAATATAGCTGGTTCTGCTCCTAATATAGGTATTGGCTATAAATCCTTAATGAATCTTGAGGGTGGGGTAGATAATGTATCTGTTGGATTTATGGCACTTTCTGATTTGGTAAGCGGCACTAGTAATGTTGCTATAGGTCCTAGAGCCTGTCAATATGTAACTGGTAGTAATAAGACTTGTATCGGAGCTAATTCCGGTCCTTCTTCAAGCGATGAGAATGCAAGTAATTCTGATGATGTAGTCTATATAGGAAACACCAACTCAACAGTATATATTCCCGGGAATTTGGTTGTTGAAGGTCATGTATTATTAGGTCTTGATAAGTCCAGTTATGTTTACTTGCGTACAGCACGTAAAGGAAGTAATGCAGTTAAAAATCAAAGTTCCAATTCAGTTATGGCTCTTGCCCGCAGTGAAGATTGGCATGGTGATGATGATAACTTTGCCAAAACATACCCTAATGGTTTATCTTCGGATGGTAATGCGTTTTTTGGAGACTATTTGGACGAAATGAAGACTGTTTCCGACCGTCGCTTGAAATATGTAGGAAGCGAAAACACTTCCGGCTTAGACAAAATTCGTCAGTTGAAAGTGTTTAACTACACCTTCAAAAAGGACGAAAAGAAAACCCCTCATGTTGGTGTAATCGCACAGGATTTACAAAAGGTATTCCCTGACGCGGTTAAAAAAGGTGTTGACGGATTTTTGACAATCCGAATGGAAGACATGTTCTATGCAGTAATTAATGCAATAAAAGAACTTGATGCAAAATATCAGGCTCAGGAAAAACGAATAAATGAGCTTGAAAAACGAATCGAAAAACTTGAGGCAAAACTAAAATAGTAAAAATGTCGGGCTAAAGCCCGACCTATTTTAATCTTCCCTACTGATTGAGAAAAAAGAAATGTACACAAATATATAATTTGTGTTATAATAATTAAAGCTTCTTGTACCACCATTTAATGGTGGTTTTTTCTTTTTGTTTAAAGTATTATACTTTTATTATGAAAAAGGTTATTTTTGCACTTTTATTGTTATGTCTTTTCTGCTGCGCCTGCGGTAAAAAAGATAATATTACCGATGATTTGGCTAAAATTTATCAACGCGATAAAATTATTGTTGGAGTTCGTGATGATGCTGCGCCTTTCGGGTTTAGGGACAAGGATGGAAATCTTATTGGCTATGATATAGATTTAGCAAAAATTATCGCGGGAAATATTTTGGGAAACGAAAATAAGGTTGAATTTATTCCTGTTACGGCATCGAACAGAATTATGAAATTGAATTCAGGTGATGTTGATATGCTTATTGCAACCATGTCAATAACAAATCAAAGACAGCAGATTTTAAATTTTTCGATACCATATTATATTGCAGGACAGGCGATTTTGGTAAAGAGTTCAAGCAAGGCTGAATCCTTAAGTGATTTTGAGGGCGAAAAGCTTATTATTGTCTTCGGTTCAACAAGTGAAAGAAATTTGCGTACTAATGTTCCTGAAGTTAAGCTGCTTGGTTATAAAACTTACAATCAGGCATATAAGGCATTAAAGGCAGGCAAGGCGCAGGGCATTGTTGCCGATGACACTATACTTTTGGGATTTGTTGTCAGTGATAAATCCGTAAGGCTCTTGCCTAAAAGATATTCAAAAGAACCTTATGCGGTTGCTTTCAGAAAAGATGAATATTCTGAAAGACTTATGAAAAAAGTAAATTATATTATTGAAAATTTACAAAGTACCGGCAGACTAAACCGTCTTCAGGAGAAGTGGGAAATAAAATAATTATAAAATAATTATTTTATGAATAAAGGTTTTACAAGCACATAAATATCATTCAATAATACAAATATCAAAAGAAGTATTAATAATGAGAAGAATACCATCATTATTTTATTTGAAACTTCTTCATCAACAGGTTTTCCCTGAATTTTTTCAATCAGTAAGAAAAGCAGGTGCCCGCCGTCAAGTGCAGGTATCGGTAAGATATTTAATATAGCAAGGTTCATTGAGATTACGGCCGTCAATAGAATTCCGTAGAAGATACCTTCGCTGCTTATAATATCTCCGCCCATTTTTGTAATAAGTACGACGCCGTGCATATTTTTTAGCGGAATTTTACCCGTAAACAATTGTTTTAAAACAATCAGCATTGATTTTGTCTCGTTATAGAGATAATTGTAGCTTGTTGTAAAGGCTGATTTGATACTGGTAACAGGAATAAGTATTTCTTTTCTGTTCAGAGTAATTCCGATAAGCCCGTCTTTATCTGAATATACAGGTTTTAAATCAACTGTTTTGCCGTCTCTTAAAACTTTTATGTACATAGGCTTTTGGCCGTCCGAAAGTGCGTAGGCCAAATCGTTCAGAGAATATGTGCCGTCTGTTTCAATAAAATTTTTCCCTTTAATCTTATCACGCAGTTGTATTTGTACTTCAGAGAGCTTAACCTCTTCTGGTTTGAAAAGCTCAATTGCATTTAATACGTTTTTGCTTAAAATTATCTTTCCCTCTTTTTCAATTTGTTCAGGAAGTTTTACTATTAAACCTTCAGGGATAATTTCATTTTGTTTGAAGGCAGGGTTAATATTTTTAAGATATTCGTAATTTTTTTGGACTATTTCTTCTTTCGTTTTTCCGTCATAAGATGCGCTATACATTGCATACAGGTTAATCCCGTATTTTGTATTAACATCGGTGCCGTTTATCTGTAAAATTTTGTCGCCTTTTTGAAGCCCTGAATTCCAAACGCTTGCTTCTTTAGGGGCAACTATATCATTTACGTAAATGTCAAATTTGCCTGACGGCATATTATGCCACATTGCAGCTGTTAAAAGGACAAGTAAATAGGCACAAATTACGTTTGCGATAACACCTGCCGAAAAAATGATTGCTCTTTGCCAAACAGGTTTGTTCATTAATCTGTCCGGGGAATTTTGCGGTAGATCTGAATCCTTGTCATCATCAGGGAATGAAACATAACCGCCGAATAAAAATGCATGAACTATTAATGTTATGTTCCCGACCTTTTTTTCCCATAAAGTAGGTCCAATCGGTAAACCTATACCGAATTTGTCAACTTTAACCTTAAAAAGTAATGCTGCACCTAAATGTCCTAATTCATGAACAAGAATTAAAAGTCCGATTAACAAAATCATTATGATGATTGACATTAATTATCCCTCTCAAAAATATTAAACAGTACAAATATTTTAGCATAAAAAAATTAATCTTGTGATTTAGCTGATTGAAATTTATCCATTCTAAAAAATAAGGGACTTATATCGCAGTTTATATTAAACAACATCTTAAATGTCTCCCTGAATTTGTTTCAGGGTCTATCAATATAGAGATTCCGAAACAAGTTCGGAATGACAACTTGAGTGTATTTTGAATACATTTAGTGTAAACTGCGATATAAGTCCCTAAAATAAGAATTTGACTTTGCTCATCAATTAAGTTATAAATATTATTAGGTGAATTAAGATGTGTTTGGAAAAAGAGATTAAAACTCTAATCATTGAATCGCTTGAATTAGAGGACATAACCACCGATGATATTAAAGATGAGGAGCCGTTATTCGTAAGCGGGCTTGGTCTAGACAGTATTGATGCTTTGGAACTTGGTATGGCATTAAAGAAAAAATATCATGTGGATTTAAGCGAAAATAAAGAAGAAAATAAAAAACATTTTTATTCTGTTAAGACAATAGCTGACTATATAAGAAGTTGTAACGGCTCGGAACAAAAGGATTAACGCTGTGGCAAAATATACAAGAGAACAAATTTTTGATAGATTAAAAAGTATTCTGGCTGATGATTTTGAAATTGAGCCTGAAAAACTTGTGCCTGAAGCAAACCTGTTTGAAGATTTGGAACTTGACAGTATTGATGCCGTTGATTTAGCGGTAAAATTACAGGAATTTACGGAAAAGAAGATTTCGCCTGAAAATTTTAAGCAGATTAAAACAATTGACGATGTGGTAACTGCCGTAGAAGAGTTGCTGTAAACGGGAAAGAACGGATATGTCAGAGAGACAAGCCGGTTATATAAACAAATTCAAGTCTTTACTGCCGTTTGTGGGTACTATATGTATTGTCTTGCTTTTTCATTTCAGCAAGATTTATGTTTTAAAGTTTTATCCCGTTATTGTTAATAGTTTTATTTTTTGCGTATTTTTTTCTTCAATTTTTTGCAAAGAAACTGTTATTCAAAAAATTGCAAAAAAAATGGAGGGGGCCGAGTTGAATGAGTTTACAAAAAATTACACAAGAAGACTAACTTATGTATGGTGTGTATTTTTGTTTATAAACCTTTCTATATCAATTGCAACGGTCTTTATGTCGGCTAAAGTATGGGAATTATATAATGCCTGTATTTCATATATTGCGCTTGGGATAATGTTCGGGGTAGAATATATTGTGAGAATTATTTTGAGAGCAAGGTACGAAAAAAATGTACAATAACGAGCCGTTTATATTTCATACATCTGGTTCAAGCGGAAAGGCAAAAACAGTTAAAAAAAGCTATGATGCACTTTTGGCGGAAGCAAATGATATGGCGGAATTTTTCAAATTCCCTCCTGATGTTGTTTTTGTTTCCACTGTTAGTACCGAGCACATGTACGGAACAACTTTTACTGTAATGCTTCCGGAAGTCTTAGGCTGTAAGGTTGATGCTGAAAGGGTTTTTTATCCCGAGGATATGAAAGATTATGAAAAATTTGTTTTTGTCTCAACTCCGTCTTTTTTGGAAAAACTTGCAAAATATAAATTTACATTCAAACATAAACCGCTTATGATTATTTCTGCGGGAGCAAAGCTTACAGATGATGTATTTGAATATTTACAGGGTATATCCGAAGGTGTTACGGAAATTTACGGAAGTACGGAAGCGGGAGTAATTGCATACAGACAATCTTCGAAAGACAATTTTAAATTTTTTGATAATGTAATGTATGAAAATGGCAAAATAAAGTCCGCTTATTTTGATGAACCAGAATTAATTTTGAGTGATGAGCTGGAATTTTTTGAAGACGGGTTCAGGATAAAAGGCCGGACAGACAGAATTGTAAAAATTCAGGAAAAAAGAATTTCTCTTGACGCTGTTGAAAGTCTGTTAAATTCAAATGAACTTATTGATGCGTCATATTGTTTAAAGCTTGATGACAAGCTTTGTGCGGCTGTTGTTTTGAATAACAGAGGACGTGAAATTTTACGGGAAAAAGGTAAACTGGAATTAATAAAAATTTTGCAAGTTTATGCAAAAGCTGATGATGCTGCCGTACGTTGCAAAAAGTGGCGTTTTTTGTTTAATCTTCCGGTGAATGGGCGCGGAAAGGTCAATGGGCAGAGAATTAGAGAAATTTTCAACACAAATCTTACCTATCCTTATGTAATTGATTATTCTTTAAATACTGACAGTACTTGGTTTGACTTGATATTCCCGCATGAAAGCAACTTTTTCCGCGGGCATTTTACAAATTTTCCTATTTTACCCGGAGTTGTGCAGTTATTTTTTGTAAAAGAATTTATAAAAGATGGTTTTAATTTTGATTTTGTGCCGAAAAAAATTAAAAAAGTTAAATTTTCTTCAATTATTAAACCTGATGAAAAAATTCGCCTGTGTTTGGATAAATCTGCCAATGCTATAGATTATAAATTTACAAATGGAGAAAAAGTTTTTTCTTCGGGGACTTTTGTTTTATAATAATATTATGAAAAAGATTTCGGCAGAAACAATAATAGAAGTGCCGTTTTATGATACGGATTTAATGGACGTTGTATGGCACGGCAATTACGTAAAATATCTTGAAGTTGCAAGATGCGATTTACTTTCAAAAATCGGATATACTTATAATGATATGAGAAATGAAGGGCTTGCATACCCTGTTGCAACGATGGAATTAAAGTATATTAAACCCGCAAAATTCGGTCAAAAGCTGAAAGTGGTTACGGAAATTACTGAGTATGATCCTGCTTTGTATATAAAATATGAAATATTTGATTTTGAATCAGGAGAAAAATTGTTTAAAGCAAAGAGTATGCAGATTTGTATAAATGCAAAAACAGGTGAAAGTATCTATGTTCCGCCCGAAAAGTTTGTTGAAAAACTGGAGGAGTATGCGTAAATTTTTAATTTTAATATTTTTAATTTTTGCAGGGTTGAATCTTTGTTTTGCCTCGGATGATATCTTCGGCTATCCGTCAACAAGCAGACAAATTTCAAAACTTATGCCAAAACTTAAAGACGCATCCTGCAAATTTGAGCAGGAAAAATATATTGGTACTGCTGTTTTGAAATCAGGCGGGAATTTTAAATTTATAAAAGATAAGGGAGCTGTTTTTGAAACTTTATATCCGATAAAATCAACTGTTTCCTATACATCTTCCCAAAACAAGCAGATGAATGATATTATGGTTGCTATTTCAAATAAAAATTTTTCTTATTTGGATAAAAATTTTGACTTGTATTATAAAGGTGAAAATGACAAATGGATTGTTGGTTTGAAGCCTAAAAAAGGTTCTGTTGCTGCTTCACAGTTAAATGATATAGTTATTAAGGGCAGAACAGATATTGATAATATTAAAATTGATACTGTAAAAAACGGGATTACGGATATTTCTTTTAAATGTACATTAAATTAATTAATACTTTGAGAATATTTTTTATTTTAATTCTTGTAACTTTCGCGGTACTGGTTTTGTTTAGGCCTGCGCATACGGAGACAAATATTCTTAAAGCTGTTTTTTCTTCGTCTCAGGACAATATTCTTGTTGATTTAAGCAGTAAATTTTCCGCAAGGATAAATGTTATAGTTGAGAGTGAAAGTCCGGAAAAATCTGAGGAAATTGCAAAGACAATATATTCAAAACTTGACAAATCAATAATGTTTACATCGGATATGAATGTTGCGGCGGTTTTGGAGGATTACGAAAAATATCATAACAATTTGCTTTCCGGAGGGGTACGCCGGCTTTTAATAAATAAAGATTATGAGACTGTTGAAGAAAAAGGACTTGAGACTCTATACAATCCTATAATGCCGCCGATTGGCTCAATTGAAGAAGATCCCTTTTTACTTCTGACAGATTTTATAACTGGGCTTGCAGATAATAAAGAGATTTCAAATTTTACTCCTATTGGTTTCAGCGGAAAATATTACAGTTTAATTTTGTTAAATGTTGACAGTGAAATTGCTCTTTCTCCAACTGTTTTGAATGAAGAGGTAAAAAGACTTGTTGATATACAAAAAGAATTATCAAAAGACGGGACGGTTATATATTTAACGGGTGCTCCGATACATTCATATTATGCAAGCAGCCATTCAATCTTTGAGATTAATTTAATTTGTATTTTATCAGCAATTTTTATAATCGCTCTTGTTTTATGGTATTTTAAATCAATCATTCCATTAATTCCGATTGCCGTTAGTATAGGGATAGGCATTTTATCCGGATATTGTCTAACATTTTTGATTTTTAAAAATATTCATATTTTGACTTTTGTATTTTCGACAACTTTAATTGGTATTTGTGTTGACTATTCACTTCATTATTTTGTTTCCCTTAGTGAAAATGAATCAGGCCGTGAAGCATTAAAAGAAATATTTAAAAGTTTAACTGTCAGCCTGTTGACTACTGTCGGAGCTTTTGTTGTGCTGCTATTTGCCAACTTTATACTGTTAAAGCAGATTTCGGTATTTACAATTACAGGCCTTGTTACTGTATATTCAATTGTTGTTTTGTTTTATCCTGATATATTTAAGAGGGCAGTAGGTCATGATGACGGAAAATCGGGCAGGTTACATAATGAAATTGTCTTCTTTGTTTCAATATTGAAAAAAATTCGGCTTCCTATAAAGGTTGTTATGGCTTCAATTGTCTGTATAATACTTATATTTGGTTTTTTCCGAATAAAATTTGATGACAATATAAAAAATATGTATGTTCCGCCGAAATTTTTGGTTAAGGCAGAAAAACTCTTTGGGGAACTTGCAGGGACGGACGGTGATATTTCATTTTTTGTGATTAGAGGTGAAAATCTTCAGGACATTCTTCAAAAAGAAGAAGCTATAGCGGATAAACTAGAGGGTGAAAATATAACTTATCAGGCTTTGAGCCGCTACATTCCGTCTGTTAAGCGCCAAAAATCAAACCAATATTTGCGGAAACAACTTTATGCGGATAAGATGAATGAGTATGCCGTCTTTTTACCGGCACCTCAAAGAACTAAATTAATTAAAGAAAAATACAATAACGGTTTTCTAACCTTAAATAAAAATTTTGAAATACTCAGGAAGAATTTTTTAATTGATGAAAATACCTCAATAATGGTTTTAAATGATTATGAGGGCGGTTCAATTAACGGTGCACGTTTAATATCTTTGCAAAAAGACATTTCTGCACAGCTCAAAAAATGCAGACAAATTTGTCTCGGGCTTTTGATACCGATTTTTGTAGTATTATATTTGCTGTTATCAAAGATTTATGATTACAAATCGGGTTTAAAGATTATACTACCGTCGGTTTGTGCTGTTCTATTCGTGTTTGGAACGCTTGGAATATGTAATTGTCCCGTTAATCTTTTCCATTTGCTTGCCATATTTTTAATAATAGGTTTTGGGCTTGATTATTCGGTATTCAGGTTCGGCGGGAAGAAAAAATCTGCGGATGCTGTTTTAATGTCATGTTTAACAACAGTATTTTCATTCGCACTTTTAGGTTTTGCGGGATTTAAGCTTATCAGTTCTTTGGGAACTGTTGTTTCTTTGGGGCTTTTAAGCTCTTATATTTTCAGTTTAATTTTAATAAAGGTAGAAGAACAGGATACAAAAGGATAAAAATATGAAATACAGAAGAGTAAAAAGACATATATCACCGCAGGTAAAGGCACTTGCAGATGCACAAAGAATAGCTTTTGCACCTTTGACATTTCAGGCGGTTAATGCAATGCTGAAATTCGGTATAATTAAGCTTTTGGAGGAAAATCCTTCTACCGTTGAAGAGATTATGGAAAACTGTAATGTTTCAAAATATACGGCAGAGACCTTACTTGAAACTGCCTGTGCGGCAGGACTTGTTATAAAGAAAGATGACAAATACATAAATTCTCTTGTGGCATCAGCATTTTTGAATAATGAAATGACAAAGGTTAATTTCAATTTTGTAAAAGATGTTTGTTATCTGGGAGCATCAGAGCTTGCAAATTCGTTTGAAAAGTCTGAACCTATGGGATGCCGAAAATTTATCGGGGATTATGAAACAATTTATAACGCACTTCATCTTCTTCCTGATGATATGAAAAAGAGCTGGTTTGAATTTGATCATTTTTATTCTGACAGATGTTTTGAGGAGGTTTTAAAGATTATTTTTGAATCTTCTCCGGATGAAGTTTTTGATATCGGTGGAAATACCGGGAAATTTGAGCGTGCATGCCTTGAATTTGACAAAAATTGTATAGTAAATATGATTGACTTGCCTGAAAATATTGAAGAAGCAAAAAAACATCTTAAAAATGACAGGTTAAAATTTCATGGTGTGGATGTTTTAAAATCTGATATGCCTCATATAAAGGGAGCTGTTTTTATGAGCCAGTTCTTGGATTGTTTTTCGGAAGAGCAGGTTGTTCATATTTTAACCAATATTAAAAAATCAATGGATGAGGATACAAAAATCTTTATTCTTGAGCCTTTTACGGATAAACAGTTTTTTGAAGGGGCTGCATATTCTCTTGTTCACATTTCACTTTATTTTACCTGTATGGCTAATGGAAAAAGCAAAATGTACAGCGAAAAACGTATAATTGAAATGATTGAAAAAGCTGGTTTGAAGATTTACAAAAGACACGAGGATATCGGAGTTCACGATTACACGTTGTTGGAAGTAGTATCTGTGTAGTCAAATAGGTTTTGTGTAATAAATACGGGATTAAAATCAATGCTAAAATGGTACGAAGTTAAAGAACAGGCCGCAGGGCATAAAAGATTGATGCTTCTTTGGTATATTTATAAAATTGCGGGCAGAAAGCCTGTGCAGTTTATTGTGTTTTTTGTAACATTTTTTGCATTTCTTGGTGCGCCTAAAATCAGAAAATGTTCGCAAAAGTTTCAAAAAATTGTATCCGGTAACGGGAGTTTAATTCAGGCTTTTAAACATTTCTTGAATTATGCATATACGCTTATTGACGTAATGGAAATGTATACTGATAAATTCGGGATAAAAAATATTTATTTTACTGATGAAAATGATAAGCAAACTTTATTTAATGATTTGCTTGCTAAAAAAGGAGTTTGTTTTTTGTGTTCGCATCTGGGAAATACTAATGCAATGAGGACATTTTTTAAATCTGGTACCGAGATTGATTGGATTAAGGTTAATATGTTTTTAGAAGTTAACCAGTGTAAAGTTTTTAAAAATTTTCTTTCTGAAATTGCGTCTGATAATCCTATAAATGTTTATCCTGTTGAAAATATAGATTTAACGACATCTATTGATATAAAAAACAAACTTAATAACGGTGAAATTATTTTTATGGCAGGGGACAGGGTTTCCGCTCATAATTCTGATGCTGTGTTTTCGGCGGAGTTTTTGGGGCATAAAGCGAATTTCCCGGTCGGAGCTTTCAGGTTTGCCTTGATGATGGATGTTCCTATTTATTTCATTGTTTGTACTAGGGAAAGGGATGGCCGATATGCAATTCGTTTGAAAAAATTTGAATTTAACGGAAGCCGTAAGGAAAAGATTGATGAACTTCATAAGCAGTATTTAAAATTTTTGGAAGATTTGACAAAAAAATATCCTCTGCAATTTTACCATTTTTATGACTTTTTTAATTAATAACCTGTTGTAGACCGTACTTTAGCCCGACACTTATTTCTAGTGCACAGCATATTTTTCTGTGATAAAATCGGCTTATGATAAAAACGGTTATTTTTGATTTGGACGGAACTTTATTAAATACTCTTGAAGATTTGAAGGATGCGACAAATTTTGCTCTTTCAAAGTTTGGCTACCCCGAGCGTTCTTTAGAAGAAGTCAGATGTTTTGTTGGAAATGGTGTAAAAAAACTTATAGAACGTGCAGTACCTGACAATTGTGAAAATGTTGACGAGTGTCTTTGTGTTTTTAAAAAAAATTATTCCGAGAATATGTGTAATCATACGGCACCCTATAATGGTATCTTAAAGATACTATCGGATTTAAAATCTTATGGGGTTAAAATTGGTGTTGTATCTAATAAATTTGATTCCGCGGTTAAAGATTTATGTAAAAAATATTTTGGTGATTTGGTCGATGTGGCTATCGGACAGGCTGATGATGTGCCTAAAAAACCTGCACCTGACGCAGTTTTTAAAGCTATGAAAGAATTAAATGCAGAAAAAAATTCAACTGTATATGTCGGGGATTCTGACGTTGATGTTGAGACTGCCAAAAATGCAAATTTGACATCTATTGGTGTAACATGGGGATTTCGTAGCAGAAAAGACCTTGAAGGTGCGGATTTTATTATTGATAATCCCTGTGATATAGTCAATATAGTAAGGAGTAAATAAGTGGAAAAGCTTTCTGTAAGTTTGGAAGATTATATTGAGGAAATTTATAATCAGGTGTTGAAAAATGGTCAGGCTAAAGTTACTGCAATAGCCGATGCTTTGAAGGTTAAAAAGGCTTCTGTAACAGGTGCTTTGAATATTCTTGCCGATAAAAAACTTATAAATTACGCTCCTTATTCGCCTATCACTTTAACAGGCGAGGGCGAAAAAATTGCCAAAAATATTTTAACAAAACATGAAAATCTTTCGGAATTTTTTATTGAGGTTCTCGGAGCGGATAAGGAAGAAGCTCTTGAAACGGCCTGTAAAATGGAGCATATAGTCTCTGACAGATTGTTTAATAATATGGTTAAATTAACCGAATATGTAAAATCAAATTTATCGGATAGAATTAAAAAATTATACCTAAAATAAAATGTGAACCCCCGTAATATCACGGGAGTTCTTTTTTTGTATAAGAAGGTGTGTAGAAAAATTTTAAGCCTATGCTTTTGTATATAATTCGTTTCGATAATGTTTAGAAATATGTCTGTCATGACCTTTTTCTATCCCTTTATTATTTCTATATCCTATACCTGCCCGGTAGCCTGATATAAAATACATAAAGGGCAGAGCCGGTTCAATCCATTTGAAACCTGATAAAATTCCCGCAGTTGCTATATCATCAGCGTGAAGTGCAATATCCAACGCTTCCGGCTTTCTTTCATCGTATAAATTTTTTCCGTTTTTCTTCTCCCCAAACAAAGGATTGACGCATTTTTTGCTTATGTAATTGGCAATATAACTTCCGCCGACAATTCCTGTTGCAGTAATACCTGTCAAGATTACCGCTAGTTTTTTCATAGGGGTGAGAGGTTTGATTTTTCCTGCTTTTTCAAGTTTTTCTGAAAGAAAAAGGGCAGCACCGGCTCCGACATTACATAGGAAGATATTTGCAAGATACTGGTACAAACCCTCTTTGACCTTATCGGCCGTTCCTTTTCTATTATTTGTATGTGTAACTTTATCGGCAATAATGCCGCCCGTAACCCCTCCTGCTACAGGTATTAATCCTAAAAGAGACAAGCGTTTAATTTCAGAAAAAATCTCCTTTGAATTTAAATTTTTCTTTTCCGGTAAAATTACGCTGAAAAGTTCTTTCTTCGCGGGAGATGTAGGAAGTTTGTCATTTAATAGTTCAATTTGTTTTGGTGAAAGTTCTTTTAATTTGGCAGTTTCCAATGCCTGCATAATTTCATTATCTTTTATTTTTGTATTTGAAATAAATTTATTAACGGCTTCGGTTTGAGTTTTTTGAAGTTCTGTAAGATGTACTCTTTCCATAAGACCGTTTACAATTTTTTTACCTCCGATCTTCAGTCCTCTTGTACCGATAAGAGAAGCTGTAATTGTGCTGGATATGACTATTGCATTTTGAATAAATTTTTGTCTGCCGTGTTTTTTGTCCTTTTTGTTATGTTTCAGCGAATCTGCAAGTCCGTAAGTTCCTCCTGCTCCAATTAAAAGAGCGGGCATTTTTTGGTCTAACTTGTTCAGCACCATAGGCTGGTCAACATATTTACAGAGAGTTGAAATTTTCATTATTTCCTTTATTATTTGTTAGGCATGACTAACTTTATATTAAAAAGAATTTTTTGTCAAGAGGTAAACTTAATTTTTTTCATAATTATCCCATGACGTACATAACAGTAATGCGATTCTTCGCCTAACTGTCATTCTGAGGGCATAGCCCGAAGAATCTCATATTGTTGGCTCAGAATGACGGATTTACTTTATTTTTTGTACGTTATGGAATAATTACGAATTTTTTTAAATGAGATTTGTAAAATTATACTGTTTCAACAAGTGTTTTTGCGATTTTTAAAGCTTCATTAAATGCATATTCATTCTTTAAAAAGTCTTCGCGTTCTATGTAGCGTTAAACAATTTTTCTTGCAAAAGTTCCTATTGCTATCCCGTGATAATTTATATTGCACATTTTTGCAAATTCTGCTGTTTTTGAATTTGTTCCGCCTGAAAGCATCACATATACAGGAAGTTTTGCATTTTGGACAATTTCTGCCGTGGCAACAGCCTGCAGAGTTGTTTTATAATCGTCTTTGCCGCCACTCATCGGAAAACCGTCTGCCTGTATAATTGTTGTATATGTTGCACGTTTTGCAATCATCTGTTTTATGCGCTCAAGCATTTTTTCATCAGATAAATGTGCGCGTGCCGTACAAATGCTCAAAATTCCGTCAAATGTTTCGTTTATATAATCCCATTTATCGAAAGTTTCTTCATCATCTTCACTCATAGTATGAAGTTCAATACAGTCAATCCCCTTTTCAATCAAAGGCGGAAGAACATCTTTCAAATCCCTTGTTTCAGTCTTAAAAGAAACTGCCCCATGTCTGCATACGGAATAACATCTTCCGCATCCGATACAGCGAGCTGCGAGTAGAGGGCGCAGGGCGGATGCGTTGAGCATTCGACCGTAGACCCGTTTAATGCGAGCAGCGAAGGAAGAGCTGCCATCTATTAAAATTGCTTTTTGCGGGCAGATTTCTTCACATTTGTGGCAGCCGACGCATTTTTCGTAATCAATTTGAGCTTTTCTGACATGCGGATCGCCTTTTATACCAACACTTACGCATATATATCCTTCTCTGTTTTGGAGTCCTTTTTTTGCGGCATTAATTATTTCGGGTTTTGCTGAAAGGTCAAAAAATTTACATCCGGCGGCAGAATAAAGTGCAACGAGTTTTTCAACTTCAACAGCGTCTTCATTACCTGCTCCGCAGACAAGTTTGAAACAATTACGGTTCTCCAGAAGCTCTTTTAACATCTAGTACACCATATTTTTATAAATTATTTCGGAAGCTTTTACGATAAATTCTTTCCCTAACGGAGAATTGTGCGGACGGTGCGCAAAAATTACCACAATATATTTTTTACCGTTCGGGGCGTAGACAATTCCTGCATCCCCGAGCATTTTCCCTATATCGCCTGTTTTATGGAGGAAATTTGCTCCTGCCGGCAAGCCCGCCGCAATAAGACGATTATTATGTACATGTCCCATATAATCAAAGATTTTTTCTCGTGAGCTTGTACTTAAAAATTTAGGGTTATCAATGTTATAAAGGATTTCAGCCATATCACGTGCTGTAGAATGATTTGTTCCGCCCAAATCAGGCAGCCAGGTTTGAACATAGGTATGTTTTAATCCCCATTCTCTTATTCCTGAATTAATATCAGTCATTGAACCGAGTTTTGCCATAAGCATATTTGTTGCAGAATTATCTGATTCTGTTATCATCATTCTGGCAAGGGTATCAATTGGGTATTTTGAATTTGCAGCTTTAAATTGCAGACTGCCCGAACCTTCAGTTCTGTAATATTCAGTTAACGGCATTTCATCGTATAGCGTGAGCTGATTTTTTTCTATAGAGCGGAAAAGTTGAACAAGAACCGGAAGTTTTATAATACTTGCAGTCGGAAAAATTTCATCTGCATTAATATCCGCATAATTCCCGTTTTCGTAATCCCATACATAAATTGACGGATGAATGGAAGGATACAATGATGCAAGATTTTTTAGTTGATTTTCAAGCCCTGTGAGTTCTGTTCCTTCAACGAGCGGTGTCATTTCGGCTTTTTTAACTTTTGCCCCTTCAAGTGAACGCTGTCCCAAAAACCAGTGATTTGCCAGGTAATCCGATGTAGGGAATAAAAGCTTATGATAGTCAGCCTTAATTTCTTTATAAGGTGTCGGATTAAACATCATTTTTGTAACTTTATTAAAACCGTATGGCAAAACCGTAAGGCCGAACAGAGAAATTACAGCAACAGAAATTATTTTGTGAATAAGGTAGTTTCTTTGTACTTTTTTTGTATCAACTTTATGTTTCGTATGAACAGGTTGACTAACGATTTTAACACTAGCAGTGTTATAATTCGTTTCGTAATGATTAATCCTGTATTGCTGCCTGTCGTATTGTCGTCTTGCTAATTCCGGCATAAATGTTAAATT
>CALUVX010000023.1 GCA_944324295.1 Candidatus Gastranaerophilales bacterium | reverse complement strand
TTGCAACCAAATCTTGAGCGTTCCATTTTCCTATAACATCTTTTATTGTTCCTTCCACAACCGGAGTAACAATCGTATCAAGATAATTCATTCCCACTTCTCTATACATTTTGTGAGCATTTTCGGGCTGCAGGTTGTAGTTAAGAACGTAAGTTATTTTTGCCTGTTGAATATCTTTTGTATAAACGGAAGTTTCAATATAATTTTTCTGAGTTTTTACGTTCATATTTTTAATTGAAGAAATAAATGGGGTTACAAAGTGAATGCCTTCCGTATAGCTTGTCGGTGATACTTTACCAAGTGTAACTTTTACTCCTCGTTCTCCAACTCCTACAATTGCAATCGGATTAAAAAAAGCAATAAAAACTATTAACAGAGTTATAATAATAACCGGAGCAATAAATTTGTTTTCTTTTGAAAATTTGGTAAAATCCACTTCTTTTTTGTTTGCCATATTTTCTCCTATTCAATCCCCGCAAGCGAAAGTGCTGCGTAAAATATTACAATAACAAGTGCAAAAATGCCGTAACAATTTGCAATCAGTTTCCCATGAGTTTGATAAAGATTTTTTTTCATAACCAGACTCAAAAGCATTATTATCAAATTTGTAAAAATTACAAATGCAAGAAGCAAAAATAAAATTCTTAAAGGCATAAAATCTCCTGTTTGTTATAATTTTAAAATATATATGGATATAAAAAATCATCTTTTTGCTTGAGTTTTTAAAATTAAACTTTTATATTAAAATAATATTGGAAAAGAAAGGAGAGTTTATAATGTGGGAAAAAGATATTAACATTAATGAAGTTAAAGAAATCCGCACAAGAACAACTGTTTATTTTGGTGTCGGAGCTATCAAAAAGATTGATGATATTGCTAAAGTTTTGAAGGACAAAGGTATTGATAAAGTTATTGTAATGTCAGGGAGAAATGCTTATAAAGCAACTGGGGCTTGGGATTACGTAGAAAAAGCTTTAAAAGATCATGGTATCGGATACGTAAATTATGCAGAAGTAACACCTAATCCGAATACTCATCACGTAAATGATGCAGCAAAGCTTGCAAGAGATTTCGGTGCAAAAGCTGTTATTGCAATCGGTGGGGGGTCTCCGACAGATGCCGGCAAGTCTGTTGCAATTCTGCTTGAATATCCTGAAAAAACTGCGGAAGATATTTATGACTTTACATTCACTCCTGATAAAGCAGCTCCGATTGTTTCAATTAACTTAACTCACGGAACAGGTACGGAAACAAACAGATTTGCTGTTGTAACAAATCTTGAAAAGAATTTTAAACCTGCAATTGCTTATGATTGTATTTATCCTATGTTTGCGATTGATGATCCGCAGTTAATGACAAAACTATCTCCAAAACAGACAAGATATGTTTCAATTGATGCTGTTAACCATGTTGTAGAAGCTGCAACATCTGCTGTTGCTTCACCTTATTCAATTTCGCTTGCAAAACAGGTAATTGAGCTTGTCGCAAAATATTTGCCGAAAGCTATTGCAAATCCTGAGGATTTGGAGGCTCGTTATTATCTGGCTTATGCAGCCATGATGGGCGGTGTAAGTTTTGATAACGGCTTGTTGCACTATACACATGCTCTTGAGCATCCGTTGAGTGCTGTAAAACCTGAATTGGCACATGGTTTAGGACTGGCAATTTTGCTGCCTGCCGTAATTAAAACAATTTATAAAGACAGACCGCATGTTCTTGCAGAAATTCTTGCACCGATTGCACCTGGTCTAAAACCGGAAGCATCTGATGCGGATAAAGCCGCAAAATTGGTTCAAGATTGGTTATTCTCTGTTGATGTTAAAGAAAAGTTAGAGGACGAAGGTTTTACCGATGCCGATGTTGAAAAACTTACAGATCTTGTATACACAACACCTTCACTTGGCGGACTTATTGATATAGGACCGTCAGGAAACGGCAGAGAAGTTGTTGAAGCAATTTACAGAAATTCTGTAAAACCTCTGTAGATTTATTTGTTTGCTAATTCAAAAGCCTCTGTTTTAAACAGAGGCTTTTTTGTTATTATTTTTTTGATTGGGTTTTTATATAAGTATAAGTTCCTGCTCCTGCTGCAATTACTCCGTTAGCAATAAATGATGTTGCAAGCGGTTTTGTTTTGAGGAATTTTCCTACAAAACTCACAACCCTGTCAAGTATAATACCAAAACCGAACCATACTGCAGTTGTATTTAGGCCTGCTTTCATCGGGCTGATTTTGGGGATGGACTTAGTGTTTAGACCGGCCATGGTATTTTGGTCTTTTTTCGTATAATAATTATTCGGGGTGTTTGCTGTGAATGTTATAGGGGATATCATTTTGTTTTTCTCTTATTTTAAAATTTGCCGCAATAAAAATTATACTACAAGAAAAATTTTTGGTTTGTATTATAATAAATTTTATGAAAAAAGTTGAACTTTTAGCTCCTGCAAAGGATAAAAAGACTGCAATAGCGGCAATAAATTCGGGATGTGATGCGATTTACATTGGTGCTCAAAATTTTGGCGCACGTAAAAGGGTTCCGAATTCTCTTGAAGATATAAGAGAAATTGTAGATTATGCACACAAATTTTATGTAAAAGTTCATGTTACCGTCAACACAATTTTAACTGACGACGAGCTTGTTGAAGCGCAGAAATTAATCCAAAAACTTTATGACATTGGAGTTGATGCCATAATTGTTCAGGATATGGGGATATTTAAACTTGCGGTTGAGGGCAAGCTTCCGCCAATAGTTCTCCATGCAAGTACACAGTGCGATAATAGAACTCTTGAAAAGGTAAAATTTTTTAATGATATCGGAGTTTCGCGGATAATTTTAGCCAGAGAGCTGTCATTAAGGCAAATTAAAGAGATTTGTGAACATTCAAAAGCAGAAGTGGAAACATTTATCCATGGTGCGTTATGTGTTTCATATAGCGGTCAGTGCTATATGAGCTATTATATCGGCGGTCGTTCCGCAAACAGAGGTGAATGTGCGCAGGCTTGCCGTAAAAAATATACACTTGTTGATGAAAAGGGAAGTATAATTGCAAAAGACAAATACCTTTTAAGTATGCAAGATTTTAACGCTTCAGCACATCTGAAAGAGTTGATTGATGCTGGAGTTAAATCGTTTAAGATTGAAGGGCGTCTGAAAGATGAAAATTATGTGAAAAATGTTGTTGCATATTATAGGCAAGAAATTGACAAATTAGCTCAAAAAACTTCCTCAGGAAGAGTTTTTCTTGACTTTGAACCTGATGTAAAAAAGAGTTTTAACAGAGGTTTTACTGACTACTTTTTACCCCTCACCTGTCCTTCGGACACCCTCTCCCGCAAGGGGCGAGGGAAAAATTATTATAATTTTGATACCCCGAAATCTATTGGTGAAAAATTAGGAAAAATTACGCATGTTGGCAAAGATTATTTTGAGCTTGATGCAGATGTTTCAAAACAGGACGGACTTTATTTCAACGGGCATGGTTGTCTTGTAAATAAAGTTGATGGAAATAAAATTTATCCTAATAAAATGGATGGTATTCGTGTTGGCTTGGAGGTTTACAGAAATTTTGACAGTAAGTTCGAAAAGCAGCTTGAAAACTCAAAGATTAAACGTCAAATAGGGGTAAAATTCCAATATTCAAACGGGGGTTTGAAAGCGGTAGACGAAGATTTAAATTTTGTTGAAGTAACCGTACCTGAAGGTGAGGTTCCGAAAAATCCGGAAAAAATGAGAGAAACTTTTATAAATCAGCTTAAAAAAACCGGAGAAAGCGATTTTTATGCTGATAGTATTGAATTATGCGGGGAATTGCCGTTTATGTCTGTCTCAACGGTTAATGAGCTTCGCCGTAATATACTTGATGAATTGATGCGTGAGCGTTTGAAAAATTATAAAAGAGAAATTCAACAACCATTAAAATATGCAAAGTTCCCTCTGGAAAAACTTGATTACAGAGCGAATGTTCATAACAAAGAGGCAAAATGTTTTTATGAAAACTGTGGATGCAGGGTTTGTGAAATGTCTGCGGAAAGCGGAACTTTGCCAACAGAGTTGATGCGCACAAAACATTGCCTAAAGTTTGCCTTTAAGATGTGTAAATCTCCAAAAAAATTGTTTCTTATAGATGAAATGGGGCAGCATTATCCGCTTGAATTTGACTGTAAACATTGCGAAATGATAATATCAGCACCTGACAAATCATAATTTACGATTTTAAAAGGTTTTTATGCTATAATCAAGATATATGAGAGGGCTGATATGAAAAATATTTTGGTTACAGGCGGAGCAGGTTTTATAGGTTCACATTTATGTGAAAAGCTTCTTAAAGAGGGAAATCACATTCTTTGTCTTGACAACTTTTTTACAGGCTCAAGGAAAAATGTTGAGCATCTTCTTGATGATAGAGAGTTTGAATTAATAAGGCATGACATAATTGAACCAATAATACTTGAGGTAGATGAGATATATAATCTTGCTTGTCCGGCAAGTCCGGTGCATTATCAGTATAATGCAATAAAAACAATAAAAACAAATGTTCTTGGCGTAACAAACATGCTTGATTTAGCGGATGAGACAAAAGCCCGAATTTTGCAGGCATCAACAAGTGAGGTTTACGGAGATCCTGTGGTCCATCCGCAAAGAGAAGATTACTGGGGAAATGTAAATCCTATAGGTTTAAGAAGCTGTTATGATGAAGGCAAACGTGTTGCGGAAGCCCTGATGATGGATTATCACAGGCAGCATAATGTTGATATAAGAATTATTAGAATATTTAATACTTACGGTCCTCGAATGGCACAAAATGACGGACGTGTTGTGTCAAACTTCATAATCCAGGCTTTAAAAAATGATGATATTACAATTTACGGGGACGGTTCTCAAACCCGATCTTTCTGTTATGTTGATGATTTAGTCCGCGGAATGATTACATTGATGAATACTGAAGATTTTATGGGACCTGTTAATGTTGGAAATGACGGCGAGTACACGATTTTGGAACTGGCAAAAATGATTATAGAACTTTCAGATTCAAAATCTAAGATTGTTTTTAGGCCTTTGCCGTCTGATGACCCGACTCAACGTCGTCCGGATTTGACTCTTGCTAAAGAAAAATTAAACTATGAGCCGACTGTTCATGTAAAAGACGGACTGCTTAAAACAATTGAATATTTTAGAACAGTTTTATAGACATTAAAAAAGAGCTTATTTAAAGCTCTTTTTTATAAAGAATATTACATTTATGCAGATTGGCGACTAAAGGGGTTATGCTCCTTCTTTGGCCATGATTTCCACTTCATTTCCGTCCGGATCCTTCAAAAATGCAATGTACATATTAACCTCTTTCATAAAATAAGGTTCATAAAGATATTTGTATCCGCATTTCTGCATTCTGTCGGTAAATTCTTTTATTGATTTTGTTTCAAAAGCAAGATGGCCGAATGCAGTGCCGTTTTTGTATCCTTCTTTAGGGGTTTCCTTATTGTAAGTCATTTCAATTTGGGTTTGGCCGTCTTCATCACTCAGATAGTACAATGTGCTGTCATCAAGCTGTACTTCCCCTGTTCTGTTGAGATTGAGCAATTCTGTGTAGAATTTCATGGATTCATCAATGTTTTTTACTCTAATCATTACGTGTACAAATTTCATTTTTTTATCCTCCTTGCTAATCAATCTCGTGTATTAATCTATGATTTAATCTATATGAGATATTATACCTTTTGAGGTGTTTTTGTCAATTTCTATAACATGTCTTATTATTGTATGAGACATTAAAAGCAGATATGGATTAATTTCATTGGTATTGCTCATATTAATTTTTGCCTGGGGCTTTTCCTGAGCTTCGTTTACAGTTGTTTGCGAACTTGTTTCAAACGATACAACCGATTCCATTGAATAGTGTTTTTCATCTCCTTCTATACGCATCAAAAGTTCATCTTTTGGGAATTCTTTTACACATTCAATGTTTACATGAACGGAATTTGAGCTTTCTAAAATCAGTGTTGCAATTACATTTCCATAATTTAATGTTGTAATTGTTATTACGAGAATGCTGTCTGAACCATCGCTGTTTTCACCTGATTCTATGTCTAAATCAAATCCTACACCTTCCTGAAGAGGAAGCCAGGGAAGATATAGAAGCATTAAAAGTTTCATTGTTTGTGCGGAATCATTTTGGGAAGCTGCTGCTATACTTGCATTTATTAATTTTGCCGTATCTTTTAACTGGCTGAGGTCTGTAATTCCGAGTTTTGCAGAATTTGCCATTACCGTAATAAGTTTTGCTATTGCTTCCTTCCCGTTTGCCTGAATCATTGCGGCTACCTGTGAAAGGTTTATCATTCCATTTGCAGAGATTGCTAGATTTCTAATTGAATTTTGCAATTGGCTTAGTAGTGCTTTGTTGCCGGTCAGAAGCATGTTTTGAGCTTCTGTAAGAGACAGCCCCTGTAACTGGGCAAGAATTTGTGCTTGTGTTTGGGAAAGTGAATTTCTTTGCATTGCAATTTGTCTTGCAAACTGTTGATTAAATTGGGCAAGGGTTATATTTCTCTGCAAAATATATAAAAGTTCATTCAAATTTTTGGGCAGATTCATCATGTCCTTAACATAAGCGGATTGATCAACTCCTGCCATATTGGCCATTTGCGGAGAGGCTATTGAACCCTGAATACTTTTTGCTGCTGTTTGCTGTGGAGCAGGTGTGAAGGCTTGCTGGACAGGTTTGTTTGACTGAGCAGCCTTTTGTGCGTTAATTGCCTGATAATTAACGAATTTTGAAATTAAATGCCCCAAATTCAAATCTGCCATAGCTTTTATTATACTGATTTTTTAATCTTTGTCCAGCCGGTAAATGTTATAAATCTTACAAACGGCTCTAAGACTTTTGCATCCGTCAAAAATAGCTTTATCTCACAACCATGCAGGGAATGAAACTATGCAAATAAACAACAAATACTAATCTTTTACCGGAAGATAAGCCTGAGGATAATTATAGTCTTCTTTAAATCCGAGATGCCTATACATTTTTAATGCCTGAAAATTATTGGTTTCCGTTGTTGTATTAACTTCGCTTATCGGACGTTCACCATTATCTGCAATGCGGATAAGGGTTTCAACGGATTTTTTCAGCATGTGTTTTGACAATCCTTTTCCCTGATGCTCTTTTCTTATTGCAACAATCGGAATATTTGCAATTCTTCCACCCGTCAGGTTCATAAAACAAAAACCAACTGGGATATTGTTATAAAGCATTACTGTTGTCGCTTCAGGCAGAAATTCAGCGTAAATATTTTTCACGATTTTTGTAATGATATCGCGTGTACCATCTAATGTTTTAAATCTGGGATCGAACAGGGCATCCGCGGATGTTTCAAAACCTTCCTGAACAACTTCCACTGCATCTTCAAAATATTTATCCTGCCAGTCAACAAGACGGTATTCATTATCAAGTTCCGACAATTGTGTGATTTTCAATATGTCTCTGGAATTTGTTCCCGACATCATAAATCTTAAAACCGCAATACCGACGAATTTAAAGCCGTAACGTGCAATATCTCCGATAAGATTTTTTTGTTCTCCAAGCATCGGATAGCAGACAATTTTATCGTATCTTTCCGATTTTGTAAGTTCAAGGAATTTTTTTATTAAATACATTCCCCGCTCAATCATATTTTCCATTTTAAAAGAGTGGATTATGTTTAATTCTATAGCCTCTGATATTGCTGTTGTATAGACAAGAAAGGCAACGGGAATTGTATCTTCAAATAAAACAACGCATTCAATAAGTTTTTTTTCAACGGCATCAACAAAATCCTCAAATTTTAAAGGTTCAAGTTCAAATTTATATTCATCAACAGCTCTGTCTCTAAAGTCATTGTAAACTGTTACAAAGCCTTTATAGTCATCTTTGGTTAATAATCTTGCCTCAAAGTTGTTGTTATCCATTTCCTAATTCCTTATTATTAAAGCATGTGATGCATTTTGTCTTTTTTGGTTTCCATATATCTTTTGTTAAATTTATTTATATACGGGGGTATTTTAACTATATCATGAACAGTAAGTCCGTAACCCTTCAAACCGATGATTTTTTTGGGGTTGTTTGTTATCAGGTTAAAATTGTTAAAGCCTAAATCTCTTATGATTTGTGCTCCCATGCCGTAATCTCTTAAATCTGCTTTAAAGCCTAAAGATATATTGGCTTCTACAGTATCCTGTCCCTCTTCCTGCAGATGATAAGCTTTAATTTTATTGATAATACCGATACCGCGCCCTTCATGACCTTTCATATAAATCAGCGCGCCTTTACCATATTCGTTAATCATTTCGAGTGCACTGTGCAGCTGGTAATTACAGTCGCATTTAAGACTGTGGAATATATCCCCTGTAAGACATTCGCTGTGAACACGGATAAGAGGTATTTTATCAGAACCGTCATCTTTTACAAGAGCAACACTTTCCTGACTGGTAATGTGATTTACATAACCGTAAATTTCAAATTCTCCGAATTGTGTAGGAAGATGTGCCTCCGCTTCTCGGGTTACAATTTTTTCGGATTTGAGGCGGTAGGCAATTAATTCCGCAACAGAAATAAACTTAATCCCGTGTGTTTTTGCAAATTCATAAAGTTCATCCCGTTTTGCCATGTGCCCGTCTTTCCCCATAATTTCGCACATAGGACCGGCGGGAATATGACCGCAAAGTTTTGCAAGGTCAACTACGGCTTCTGTATGTCCTGTTCTTGTTAAAACTCCGCCTTTCCTTGCAACGCATGGAAATAAATGCCCCGGACGTCTTAAATCTGAGGGCTGCGCATCCGGCGCAAGACAAACCTCAATTGTTTTTGCCCTGTCAAATGCCGAAATTCCGGTTGTAACGCCGTATTTTTCAGCAGCATCTATACTTACCGTAAAAGCTGTTTTCATAGATTCGTTATTTTGCTCCACCATTTGCGGAAGTTGCATTTTTTCAGCAATTTCAGGTGATATTGCAAGGCATATAAGTCCTTTTGCATTTTCTGCCATAAATTTTATGATTTCCGGCGTAACCATTTGCCCGGAACAGATTAAATCTCCCTCATTTTCTCTGTCCTCGTCATCGGCTACTATTATCATTTTACCGTTTTTAAAATCTTCTAATGCATCTTCTATTGAATCAAATTTAAAATTTTCCATTTTACATAAACCCGTTTTCTTTCAAAAAATCTTCCGTAATATTATTATTTTTCGTTGATAAAAATTTTTCAACATACCGTCCTAAAATATCTGTTTCAATATTTACAAGGTCGCCTGTTTTAAGATATTTAAGATTGGTATTTTCTAACGTGTGCGAGATTATTGCAACACTGAAGGTATTATTAATGTTTTTGGAAACTGTTAAGCTGACCCCGTTTACGGTAATTGAACCTTTATAAACTATGTATTTGTCAAGTTCATTTGGTACAACAAACGTCATATCTCCCAAATATTTCGCGGTTCCGTCAACATGACCCTGAACAATATGTCCTCCCATCCGTGTTTGAGGGGTTAAAGCACGTTCAAGGTTGACGCGCTCGCCAGCTTTAAAGCCTTTTGTAATTCTTAAGGTTTCAGAACTTAAATCAGCACTGAAAGTATTATGTGTCATTGATGTAACAGTTTGGCAGCATCCGTCAATTGCTATGCTGTCGCCGATTTTTGTGCCATCAAGTACATTTTTACATTCAATGACAAGTTTTTCCCCGTCAAAACTTTTTATAAATCCTGTTTCTTCCACAATTCCTGTAAACATAAGTTTATTTTAGCATAAATAAACTTGTAATATTAAAAGTTTTTGAAATCATTAACTTGCCTCTGCGGCTCAACCTTTAAATTTGTTAAACCGATAGAGGAAAGGAGGTGATAGAGCGGATTTCAGTGTAACTGAAAAAGCACTAGTGCTTAAACACTAACAGGGGCTTTTAATGGAGCAAGCTGGAACTTGTCCCGCCCTTTTCTTTATTATAAATCATGTTTTTGCAAATTTCAAGTCTGTTTCTGTAAGATTTATATCGCAGTTTACACTAAACAACATCTTAAATGTCACCCCTGAAATGAATTCAGGGCGGGCTCTGAACTTGTTTCAGGGTCTAAATAATATATAGATTCCGAAACAAGTTCTGAATGACATTATGACTGTATTTTGAATACATTTAGCAAACTGCGATATAATTTCCGTTTTCCGTGAGGTTGATAATCATATATTTATTAGTCCTTATATTACTGAGAATTGCTCAAATGGACACAATAAAACCAGTATACTACTTTATTTTGAGATGTCAAAGGTAATTGGACTTCAATAATATTAATAGTTTGAGGAGAAAGGCGGGGCTTAATATTTGTTTACAATTAGACAATTTGTGAAATAAAAATGTTTTAATATATACATAGCGTGTAGAAACTTATTTGTAGGAGGTAATAATATGAAAAATACTGTTCAAGTTCTATCTAGTCTCAAATCTAAATGGTATCAAAATATAACGCCGGAAAAACTCCCAATCAATACAAAAAATCTAAAATTTCAAGACCTCAAGGGAAAATTAGAAAGAACTCCTCTAGTTGAGGGGTTTGAAAAAGGTGGACTTCAACGAAGCTTGGAACATATCTCAAAATTAGCTAAGACAAAAAACGATTTAGCGAAAAAAATTACTGATCTTACTGAAACTATAGCAACATTGCCGGATGCAGTACAGAAAAAGTTTAATATAAAAGATTTTTTACAAAAACTTGGCCGGAATATATAATCTGACTTAAAACTTATACTAAATCTTCGGGATTACCAGTTTCAAAAAAATTTATCGAGCTGTTTTTGGGTAAAATATAAGGTTCATGATAGTAGTTATATATTGGTTATCTCGATAAAAGTTATTAGACCTCTTTTCTATCTTGAGGGCTTTTGCATTTATCCTTGCAATAAGATATTTTCTTCATATAATATTAATGTAATTTGGCATTAAAAACGAAGGCGCAAGCCTTGGACAAAGACTAAGTAACAGGATTATTTATAAAAAGGGTAAAAAAGGAGAGTTACTATGACAAGAAAACCTATTATTG
>CALUVX010000022.1 GCA_944324295.1 Candidatus Gastranaerophilales bacterium | reverse complement strand
ATTTTGTTCCATCAGGAAAATACATTATAGCCTGACTATTATTTTCATCAATAGACAAAGCCTTAAGATATGGAGCCCAGTATTTCGTAGCAAATTCTTTCGGAGGCAGTGATAAATCCCATTCATTAACATCACCGTTTTCTTCAACAGAAAGAATCAGTGCCTGCCCCATCATAGAATTGAATTTTTTCAACCTTGCACTTGTTTCTTGTCTTTTATAGCTAGTTATAAGACTTGGGAGTGTCAATGCTGCAACTATACCTATAATTCCGAGTGTAATCAAAACTTCAGCCAAAGTAAACCCGATTTTAGTCTCATTATTCTGTTTCATAATATAATTATAACTCTTTATATTTTATATGTCAATATATAATACTACATTATATAGTATTATATATTGTTTATTGTAGTTTAAAATACTCATATTATAAAACTATGGATGATAAAGAACTTTTTAGCAGAATTGGTCTGAATATTAGAGTAGAGCGTACTATAAAACGTTTCACCCAAGCCCAGCTTGCAGAAATGATTGATGTGCATGAAAAATATATAGGTAAAATTGAAACAGGTAAACAAAATATAACTCTTAAAACCCTGAATAAAATTGCACAAGCTTTAAATATAGATATAACAAGACTTTTAGAAGACAAAAATCATTGATAATTATTTCTTTTTCTGTTAATTAAACAGGTTCAATTGTGGAACTTCGACAGTAGGAGCATCCGAAGTCTTTTTGCGTGTTGAAAGGTTATTAGAGTAATCTTTTTGCATTCTCGTCATTAATTCCTGTGAGCGTTTAATTACAACCTGTGGCAGCCCGGCCATTTTTGCAACCTGAATACCGTAGCTTTTACTTGCGCCGCCTTGTACTATTTTTCTAAAAAATTCTATTTCTCCATTTTCTTCTGTAATTGTAATTCTGTAATTTTTTATCTGCGGATAAGTTTTTGTCATTACGTTCAATTCATGATAATGTGTTGCAAATATACATCTTGCTTTAATCTTTGTAGCAATGTATTCAGCAACCGACCAGGCTATTGCAACGCCGTCATAGGTGCTTGTCCCTCTGCCTATTTCATCAAGAAGTATAAAACTTCTTTCCGTAGCGGAATTTAAAATACAGGCTGTTTCAATCATTTCAACCATGAATGTGGACTGTCCGAGTGTCAAATCATCAGACGCCCCGACACGGGTGAATATTTTATCTATAACCCCTATTTTAGCAAAATCTGCCGGAACCCATGAACCTATCTGGGCAAGAATTGCAATTAGTGCGTTTTGGCGCATATAAGTCGATTTACCTGCCATATTCGGTCCCGTTAAAATCATAAACTGTGTTGCATCAAGCGAATTACATTTTAATTCCAAATCATTTGGAACATATTCTCCAAGCGGAAGAATTTTTTCAAGTACGGGATGGCGGCCGTTTTTGACAATAAAATCATCAGATTCGTCAATAATAGGTTTGCAGTAATTGTTTTCCGCAGCAGTTTGCGCTAATCCCGTATAAACATCGCATTGAGCAATACAATCAGCTATTTCTCTGATTTTTGATACAAATTCTTTTGAATATTCTCTAAAATCACAGAATAGTTTGTATTCAAGCTCTGTTGATTTAAATTTTGCTGAAAGAACATCATCTTCATGTTTTTTTAGTTCTTCAGTGATAAATCTCTCACCGGTTGTAAGTGTTTGTTTTCTTATGTAACCTTCAGGAATCTGGTTAAGATAAGAATTGGAAATTTCGATAAAGTAGCCGAAAACTTTGTTAAAGCCTATTTTTAATGTTTTTATGCCGGTTCTTTCTTTTTCTTTTTCTTCAAAATTTTTCAGCCAGGTTTCTCCGCCAGTCAAAAGTTCACGGAAGTAATCAAGCTCACCTGATACTCCTTCTTTTATGATTCCGCCTTCTTTTATGAGTGCAGATGCATTTTCTGCAATCGTTCTGTCAATTAAGTGAGCATATTCATTGATTTCATCTCTGTATTGTGCAACTTTTGCCATAGGGTTAAATTCTAGATTTTCAGTGGCATCAAGCAAGTCAGGCAGTATCATCAAGGATGTTTTCAGACTCAGAAAATCTTTCGGATTTGCTGAGCTGTTTGACATTCTTGTAGCAAGTCTTTGAATATCGTAAATTTTCTCAAGAAGGTTAGAAATATTAATCCTGTCATCTGTTTTTTCAACAAGCTCGGTTATGCAATTCTGACGTTTCAGTATATCTTCGACGCGTTTCAGGGGCTGGCATACCCAGTTTTTTAAAAGTCTTGCCCCCATATTTGTTTTTGTTTTGTCAATTGACCACAAAAGTGAACCGAATTTGTTTTTATCCCTTAAAGTTTCTGTAAGTTCAAGATTTTTCCTTGTACTTCCGTCCAAAATCATGTACTCGGAAAGTTCATAAGGTTCAATTCCTTCAAATTTCGGAACATTGTCTTTAAGTGTTTCCCAAACATAAGCAAGTAAAGCTCCTGCAGCTCTGAAACCAATTTTATATCTGTCGTAGCCGAAAGATTCAAGACTGTTTGCCTGGAAAACGGCCTTAAGATTATTTTCCGCAAAGTTTGCATCGAAAACATTTGACGGAATTTTTGAACAATTGTATATTTTTGTGATTTCTTCAGGTAAATCAATTTTTTCATCCGGCACAATCTGAAACGGCATAATTTTTTGTTTTACAGAAGGACCTACAACCTCTGCAGGTGCAATTCTTGTCAATTCTGCAAGAATTAGTTCATAAGGTGCCTGGGTAACTTTAAATTCTCCGGTTGAAATATCTGCATAAGAAAATCCCCATATTCCGCTTTTTTCATCTTTAAAAAGGGCACAAATATAGTTATTTGAATTTTGTTGGAGAAAATCACTTTCTGTTAATGTTCCGGAGGTTACAATTCTTGTAACTCCTCTTTTTACAAGACCTTTTGCAAATTTTGGATCTTCAAGCTGGTCGCAGATTATAACTTTATAATTTTTTTGTACAAGTTTTTCAAGATAATTATTTACCGCCTTTGCAGGAATTCCAGCAAGAGGAATTCTTCCGAATTTTCCTTGTTCTCTGCCAGTAAGAGTTAGTTCAAGCTCTTTAGACATCGTAACGGCATCTTCAAAGAATGTTTCATAAAAATCTCCGAGTCTGTATAACAAAATTTTATCGGGATTTTGGTGTTTAATTTTTAAATATTCCTGCATCGCAGGAGTAAGCTCCTCGACTTTAATGTCAGCGGTATTGATAAGATTGATTTCATTATTTTTCATAGTTATAATAATAGTATAACATGACAAGGATTTCAACATGGGTTGTCTAAAAAATATTTTACGTGCAATAATTCTTACCCTTGCAGCAGTAGGCTTCTTAGCACTTGGCGGCAAGGATTTAATTGCCGGGCTGGTAGGAAATTATTTTAACCCGCCCAAAGATGTTGTAATGGAACGAGCCCAAAAACTTGGTGATTTCTCAAAAATAAATGATGAATTTGAAATAGAAAAAGCCGCAGGAATTATGGGCTATAATGCGGTTGTCGCTGAGCATAAAGCATCAGGACAAAAGATGTTGGTTGTTGATTCGGGGGATAAGGAAATTTTGACGGTTGATGATATAAAGTCCAATAACGTTGAAGAAAAATTACATAAGGCATTAAACAAAATTAAGTATCAGGCAATAACTGTAGACGATTTGAAGGTAACAAAGCATGGTACTATGAATTCTTACGGAAAAGAAGTCCCTTATGTTAAGTTTGAAGCACGTGTTAAGAAACTTCCGATAGGTGATATTGGCGGAATTATTTCTGTTGCAAGCACAAAGGATGGAGAAAAACGAATTTTGATTTCGGCAAATGAAAAAAGTAAATATTCGCAGTTGATTTCGGATGAATTTTTCAAGAAAATAAAATAGGTGTTATAGCCTGCATATAGACATTAAAATCAAGATATATTGCTATGATGTAGACAGATTGAATTGTTTGTGTTATTTTAAGGTTATTAAAAACCATGTCGGAGTGGTGGAATGGTAGACACGTACGTTTCAGGTGCGTATGGAGAAATCTGTGTGGGTTCAAGTCCCATCTCCGACACCATAAAAAATAATGAGGCATTTTGCCTCAATTATTTTTTATA
>CALUVX010000021.1 GCA_944324295.1 Candidatus Gastranaerophilales bacterium | reverse complement strand
AACCCGATGCGGGGGTAATTCAGTGGTAGAATGCCTCCTTGCCAAGGAGGATGTCGCGAGTTCGAGCCTCGTCTCCCGCTAATTAAAAGACCGTAGGACTTTAGTTCTAACGGTCTTTTAATTTGTTAAGATAGTGGTTTATCCAAATTCGGCGGATTTGCGAACAAACAAAATGAACGAAAAATACGTAAATAAATAATTTGTAATGGCTTGACTTAGAGCCGCTCTAAGGTGTTAAAATTATAAAAAAGGGTTAAGATAAATGGATAGACGTAATTTTATAAAAAATACACTTATTACCGCTGCCGGTGCTGTTGTTGTCGGAACCGCAGCAGGTTTTGCAAGTAATAAAATTTTAAAAGGAGATAAAAAAATGAAGATACTTGTTATTACAGGAAGTCCCAGAAAAAACGGTAATTCAAACACATTAGTTGACAATTTTATAAAAGGAGCCGAAGAAGCAGGACACAGTGTTGTAAGATTTGATTCGGCATTCAAAAATGTTCACCCTTGTGTTGCCTGTAACAAATGCGGAATGAACGGACAGTGTGTCTTTAAGGACGATTTTGAATTTATCAGAAATAATATCGTTGATGCAGATGCGGTTGTTTTTGCAACTCCAATGTATTATTTCGGAATTTCAGCACAGATTAAAGCAGTAATTGACAGATTTTACGCAATTAACGGCCAAATTCATGTTCCTAAAAAGGCTGTTTTAATTATGACTTACGCTGACACATCAGCTAAAGAAGCACAGCCCATAATAAACCACTACGAAACATTGCTGAATTATCTTGGCTGGTCTGATGCAGGAAAAATTATTGCATCAGGAGTCTGGACAGAAGGGGATGTTAATCATACACAGTATCCGAAACAGGCTTATGAGTTAGGAAAAAATATCTAGGGCAACTTTATGATAAGAAAAAAAGTTATAAATATTCTGGTTTTAGCAGGTTTAATAATCATGGCAGGATTAGTTTTATATAACGGAATTTTCTCAAATTCAGAACCTTTGTATGCGCAGGAGGAAGAAAGTATAAAAATGAAAGTTAAAATGAGTTTTGACAATAACGAAGTAATTATTAATATGTATGATAATCCGGCATCCCAACAGGTAATTGCTCTTTTGCCTGCGGAATTTCAATTCAGAGATTTTGCGGGCGAAGAAAAGATTACTAATTTTCCGAAGCCTTTAAGCCTTGATAACGCCCCGAGAGGAATGGTTGCAACGGCAGGAAAAATGTTTATTTATGCGCCATGGGGTAATATGGGAATTTTTTATAAAGACCACGGTCATACAATAGATAAAAGTCTTATTCCACTTGGAGAAGTTGAAAGCGGACTTGAGTATTTAAAATCTCAAAAAACTGATTTTAAAGCGAAATTGGAAGTTATAAAATAAATCAGTTATTCCGGCATTCAAGTTCACTCTTCTGCCAGTTTGCCGGATTGCTGTTGTCGAAGGTTCTACCGTTTAGAATATCCTTATAATGTTTGACTTTGCATTCCGCATAGTCAAGCATTTTTTGTGCTTTTAAAAGGTTTTCTTTTGCAATATCTCTGTATTTTACAATCATTTCGTAACGTTCTTTGAGAGTGGATTCCCCTTTAAGACACAAATTTCCGTAATGCTTTAAATCTTTTATACTCATACCGCAGCCCTTCAGGCAAATACAACCTTCAAGCCAATTTAAACATTCCTGATTAAACAATCTGTTGTTATTTTCATCCCTTATAAGCGGTGGAATAAGCCCCTTGTCAGTATAAAACCTGATTGTATGTTTTGTTATACCATACATTTGAGCAACTTCCTGCACTGTATATAATTTTTCTTTTTGTAAAGCTTTCATTACTTATCCTCTTGACTTCGAGTAACACGAATCTATTATAGTAAAATTGTAGCACGAAATAAGGAGAAATTTATGCAGACGATTACATTAAATAACAATGTAGAAATGCCGATTTTGGGTTTTGGAACTTTTTTAATCAATGATAAAAACGAGTGCGAGCGTTCAGTAATTAATGCAATTCAAACAGGATACAGATTAATTGATACGGCAAAAGCATACGGTAACGAAGATGCAGTCGGTCTTGGTATTAAAAATTCCGGAATAAAAAGAGAAGAACTCTTTGTAACAACAAAAATTAATTTTGGCGATTTTGAAAAAGAGGATTGCGAAAAAGCATTGAAGGATTCTTTTGAAAAATTGCAGGTAGACTATATTGATATGGTACTTCTGCACTGGCCGTTCGGAAACACTTATGCAGCATACAGAGTTCTGGAAGATTTTTACGAAAGAGGTTTAATTAGAGCAATTGGTGTTTCAAATTATATGCCAAGTCAATTAATCGACCTTATAAAATTCAATAAAGTTGTTCCTGCCGTTAACCAGATTGAAGTAAACCTGCATTGCCAGCAAAAGGAATTAAGAGAAATAAATAAAAAATACAATGTTGCAACTCAGGCTTATGCACCGCTCGGACAGGGCAAAGCCGAGTATTTATATGAACTTCCTGTTCTCGTTGAAATAGCAAAAAAATATAATAAAACTCCAAGACAAATTGCTCTCAAATTTTTAATCCAGAATAATATATCTGTTATCCCAAAATCTGTTCATACTGAAAGAATTAAAGAGAACTTTGATCTTTTTGATTTTGAATTAAATAAAGAGGAAATGGATATTATCTACTCATTGGATAAAGGTAAAAATTTGATAGGTTGTTCGCAGGATATTGCACTTGCCGAATTTGCAATGACCTGGATATAACAGGAGAACAACATAAATAAAACAACACCGTATTAATTATACGGTGTTGTTTACTATACCACATGTAATTATTTTACTCTGACAACACGAAATCCGACATTATCGTAACCGTTGCTGAGGGTTCGGCTTTCTGTACGTTCTTCCGTTCTGCAATCAGTTCTCGCCGAATTCCACGAGCCTCCTTTAACAGCTTTTGTATTGCGTTCTTGAAGTAGAAGTCCATTCCCAAACATTACCCCACATATCAATAGCGCCTGAGGCAGAAAGAGTTCCCGAGAATGCATTTACAGGTGTAATCCCCTTGTTTTCACCGGCATTAAAATCCGCATCTTTAGGCATGTGTCCTGCCGCCTGTTCCCATTCCCTTTCTGTCGGAAGTCTGTAAACTGCACTTCCGTCTTTTTTAGAAAGCCAATTGCAATATGCAACCGCATCATTATATGAAACGTTTACTACAGGATAATTTGCTTTACTCTGCAGAGCAGAAGCGGCGGCATTTTTGCCGGTTGCTTTCAAAAATTCCGCATATTCCGCATTAGTTACGGGAGTATAGGCTATTGAGATATTTTGAGCAGCTCCCAAAACAGGCAGATATCCATCTTTTGTTTCACGAACACCGGGTCTTAGCCGGGAATCTGTGAAACGACTTAAAGTCTGGTCTATTCTACTTTCCCTGTCTCTGAGCATTTCATCAACTATTACCTGCATCTCATCAATCTTTGACTGGTCTTTGGCAGTTTGCCTCAGCTCCTCAAGTTTTGCTTTTTTCTTTGCAACAACTTTATCGTAATTTACGGCTATTTGATTTCTTAAAGCCTGTTTGTTTGCTTCCGTAGGATTTTTCTGATATGCGGCAATTAGATTTCTGGTTATTTCATCAAGCTGCGGGCGTTCTTTTTCAACAGTCGTACTGTATCTGAAAGATTTTGCTTCAGGATTAACCTTCATACTTGCTGCCTGCGCAAAATTTACAGTTAATAATATTATTAAAGCAATAAGGACCAAATTTTTTAACATAAGCCATCCATTCTAATTTCATTTATATATTTTTTAACGATTATATTTGCGGATTGTTCATTAAATTTGTAATTATTTTTTTACCAGAATAGTTGTACTCTCCTTTGCTTTATACTTATACTATCATTAATAAATAAACTAAAAAAGGTCAGAAGATGGAAATTAGAAAAGTTATTTCAAATAAAACCGATTTTATGGACATATTGCTAGTCGGGGATGAAGATGAAGCAATGATTAACAAATATCTGGGCTCGTCAAAACTTTTTGCTTTGTACGATAATGATATATTGACATCAATCTGTGCGGTTATGTATATTTATTTTTAAACCGTTGAAATAAAAAATCTTGCAACTTACCCCGAATATCAAAATAAAGGATACGCCTCTAAATTACTTGATTATGTATGTAACAGATATA
>CALUVX010000020.1 GCA_944324295.1 Candidatus Gastranaerophilales bacterium | reverse complement strand
GAGAACTGCCAATTGATATTGATCCATTGCCATAAGATGCACTCTGATTTCCTATTGATATAGTCTTGGCAAGATCACTTGATACACTACCATAGTTGGCATTAGTACCAATAGCTATATTATCATTGCCTGTAGTATTGTGCTGTAATGCATAAGTTCCCATTGCTACATTACCGCTGCCGGTGGTGTTATCTGCTAAGGTATAAAAACCTACACTCGTATTATTTTCGCCAGTACTTGTACTCCTCAAGGCAAATGAGCCAATACCTGTATTCATTATGCCGCTTGTATTGGAATGCAATGCGTAGTTACCGATTGCTGTATTGTTCTCACCGGTATTATTAGACAATGCATCGACACCTACCGAGGTGCTTTCACTTCCTCCTGAACTTGTATTACTTAAGTACAAGTTGCTTTCATCTAAATACAAGCGACCTACTACAGTATCACCTGTTTTAAATAGCAAATGACTGAAACCGCTCCCCGCAGCCGTACGGATTAATAGTTTTGTATCGCGTTCTGCATCACCTACATCTGCCTGACCAAGTAATGCTACCTGGTTGTCGCCGATACCAAAATACGCATCAGAACTATTTTCAGGGGAATAACGCCAGGGAGATGAATAATCCGATTTATTACGCGTTGTCATCACAGGTGCCATGGCTGCCATTACAATACTCAGGATTAACATGACTACCATCATTTCGGCCAAAGTGAACGCAGTATAACGGCAAAAATCCCGCTTACAAAATTTCCTCATAGTTTACCCTTTCTCAATACAAAAACCAACCGTTTTTTCAAACAGCCCGTCTGTATTTTTATATTATCTTTCATTCCTTGTACAAACATTATAACGTTTTTTTCATAATTTTGCAACATAATTAAAAAATATGATTTTTTTTCTAAACATATATTTACATTGAAACTCTTCTATATAAGCAAATAGCCCGACAGAATAACCGCTTACGGTAATGTTTCCGCAGAAGAATACAGTACATAATCTAGTATTGGTTTTTTAAAAAAAAATTTTTTGGGGTTTTTCGAAAAAAGCCCATAACACAAGGAGGTAAAAATGACTATTAAAAAACTGACTGTGGCAGCTGCAATTGCCGTTGGAATAGCAACGTGTTCCTTGAATCAAGCAATGGCGGCTTGTCCATGCGAAGTACCGGAAACTCCGGCACCTTGCGCAGAACCACTGCCTGTAGTAACAGGTCCGGCATGCCCGTGTGAGACGGCAAAACCAAACACTTGCTCAAAGTGTAAAAAAGCAATGCCCGACTGCGACTGCCAAAAACCGGATCCATGTGCAGATCCGTGCGACCCTTGCGAAACGCAAAAAAAATCAGACTGCGGATGCCCTGATGAAATCAGCTGTGATCAGCCTGCAGAACCCGCATGTGCAATTTGTCCGCAAACAGGTAAACCTGACAGAAAAGACATGAAACAGGTTTACGGTTACCCTAATGCAATTTACGGTACAAATAACTACATCGGTCAGCCTGCAAATTCAATCTTCTCAACTGATACACCGCTTGCAGGCACTCCGAGAGTGCTTTCATCAAACATTAACGGTACAACCGTATCATCTCAAGGTCAGGTTACCGGTGCCGCTACACAAATGCCTTGCCTGAACGAAGCTCCGACAAGACATAACGGCATTCCGATTGACAGAAACGACAGACTAATGGACGGCAACAATTGCCCGATTGACTTCCAATCAACAAACTCAATTGATGCAGTCAGAAAATCTTTCGTACCTTACGAAATCCCTAATCAAATTATGCAGACAACAGGTGCTGCAGCAAACCTCGGCGGATGCCAATTTCCCGACGTCCCAAACGGTTTCTGGGCAGCATGCGACATTGATAAATTAGCTATAAATGACGTAGTAGTGGGTTATCCTGACGGCTACTTCAAACCCAACAGAAACATTTCACGTGCAGAATTTGCAACAATATTGGTTAAAGGTTTCAACCTTGACAAATGCGATATGCCCCGTGAAGGGTTGTTCAAAGACGTTCCGAAAAGCAACTGGGCTAACGCCGCAATTGCAAAAGCTGTTGATGAAGACTTGTTAAAGGGTTACCCCGATGGAAATTTCAAACCCAACCACCCTGTAACAAGAGTTGAAGCACTTACAACAATTGCAAAAGGTATGACCTGCGACATAGACCAGTGTAAAGCAGATGAAATTTTAAGTAAATATGCAGACGGAAATTCTATTCCTAACTGGGCAAGAATTCCTGTTGCAAAATCGCTTGAAAACGGTGCTTTAAAAGATTCGCCAAATCCAAACATGATTATGCCTAACAAAGAAGCAACACGTGCAGAAGTTGCATCAATGATGCAAACTGTAAGAGTTGCACTGGGCTATGACACAAACCCGAAAACCGCAAACAATATCTGCCGTGCTTGTCCTGTAAACAAAAATGCGTTTGTAGAACAAGAAGAAATTGTTAAAATCCCTACATTAAAAGTTAAGATGATTGACCAGTTAACTGCAAAATCATCACACGTAGGACAATACTTCAGAGCAAATACTCTTGAAGATGTAACAATTAACGGCGTAACATATCCTTGCGGTTCTACGGTAACAGGTCAGGTTGTAGAAGTAATCAGACCTTCAGGATGCGATAAAGGTGCTTTAAAATTGTCATTCACAGAGATCAAAAACGGTGATTGCAAAACAAAATTACCTAAACAAATCCTTCAGGCACAGGTTAATAAATCCAAACAGGTTAACCCTGTTGCAAGACTTGTCGAAATGCCGTTTACCCTCGCAGGTTCTTTAGTTGGTGTAGCAGGCAGAACTGTCGGTGGTGTTGTAACTAACCTCGGTAACGCTGTAGAAAACGTATCAAACGATGCAGGTTATATGTTAGGACACGTATTCCAGGGACAATTCGGAGCCGCTGCGCGTAACTTAGGCGATGGCTTATGGGAAACAGTTAAAGCTCCTGTTGACGTAACAAGAACAGCATTGTCAGGTACAATGGGATTATTCCAGACTACAGGCGACGAATTTGCTTACCTTGTTGACCCGCGCGGATACAAAATCTCCGCTGTAAATCCAAGAGAACACATTACTATTGCATTCGGCTGCTCTGAATAACGTAAACTCAGAACAAATCTGATGCTTATAATAATTCAGATAGAAACAGTCAACTTTAAACAGTAATTAATTTGTTCGAAGCCTGGGAAAACCGGTATCTAAAAGATATCGGTTTTCTTATTATTAATAAATTACATCTTTGTATTAATTTTTTTCATCTTTGCGGGAACTTTCTTTGCCTCATCTACGTGTCTTTGATGAATTCTTAGCGCAGAGGGCTTGTCAACATCTTTAGGACGATGAATCAGAGTATAAATTTGTCCCCCGCTTAATCTTTTACCGGAAAGGCCTTTTTCTTCTATACGAAATTTTAAATATGCTTCTACATACTTAAGCTGTTTTTCTCTGGGAAGTTTACAATACTGGGCATAGGTACATTTATTATCTACCTTAAGGCTGTCAAAAGTTACCTTATCCATCTGAATTAAGCCCGCATATTTACCTGTACTGCTTTTTATCTGAGGGTCAAAATGAGACTCCCTGTATATTATTGCAGCAAGATCTTCCGGTTTACAATTAAGCCTTTTCGCGGCCTTTGTAATCTCATCAAAAAATTGAACGGATATGTTGGGGTCAATTTTAACTCTATTTTGCTTAACTTTTGATTCCACCTCCATTACAGCCTGCCATTCCTTATGGAGTTTTTGAGCTTCCGGAGATACATTCTTCTGTATTGCAGATTTAGATGATTTTTCAGTCTTCTTTGCGCTATTCCAAAGACTACCCTTAACCCAATCGGGACGAAAAACTTTATCCAAATTCAATTTAAACATCTTAGAATAATCTTCTTGAGGTGCCTTCATTGGCGGACGCCAGTTTACATTTCTATCATCACTCATATAATTTAACCTTTCTTACGAGAAATAAATACGGCCAAAAGAGTGAAAAACTTTAGGTATTATGAAAATTTCGTTACAATTTAATATTTTTCCCAAGCCTGATTACTGTCTTTATATCTTCTTCAGGTGCTTTACCGGTTGTTGTAAGATAGTTCCCGGTCATAATACCTTCAACACAAGTTTTTAAAGCTTTTTCCTGATTTTCGTCCGACAATCTCATTCTTCCGCCGCAAAAACGCAGGATAGAATCAGGGTTAGCTATTTTAAAAATTGCAAGGGTTCTCAATATATTTTCTTCATCTATTTTGTCATAATAGTTTTCAAAAGGAGTCTCAGGTATAGGCATCAATATATTTATAGGGATTGAATCAGGATGAATTTCTGCAAGCTCAAGAGCCATTTCAACTCTCTGTTCAACAGTCTCTCCCATTCCCAAAATTACCCCGCAGCAAAGTTCCATTCCGTACTTTTTTACAAGCCTGCAGGTATCTATCCTGTCTTGAAAACTGTGGGTACTACAAATTTGGGGATAATAAGATTTTGCAGTATTTATATTATGATGAAATCTTGTCAAACCATGTTCTGCAAGCTTCTTTGCCTGTTCTTCTGTTAAAATACCGATTGATGCACAACTTTTCAGTCCTTCAATTTTATTTACTTCATCTATCATCTCAAGAATTGTTTCAAAATCACTTTCATCCGGTGTTTTACCTGAGGTAACAATTGCAAATCTTGAAGCTTTATTTGACTTTGCATCCAATGCGGCTTTTCTGACCTTTTCAAGTTCAACAAGCGGATAAGAATCTATATGAGTTCTGTAGTGAGAACTTTGCGCACAGTATTTGCAGTTTTGCGAACATTTACCGTTACGAGCATTTATTAAAGAACAAAATTCTATATCATTTTTAATATATTTCGAGGACTTGTTCAAAAGTTCATCAAGTCCAAAATTGTATAATTTTAAAAGTTCGGCCTTATTCATAAATTCTCCAAAGTTAATAATATAACCTTGATTGACTAAAGTCAAATCCTATGTTAAAATTGGCTCACAAAGGAGTATATGATGTTTTGTCCAAATTGCGGAAAACAGATTAAAGATAACGACAATTTTTGCCGATACTGCGGAGCTGATTTAAGAGTTGATACATTGGAAAATACAACGCAATCTCCGGATGAAAAATATATTATTCACAATTATGAAGATTCCTCAAAACAAGAATATAAACTTCCGCCAGAAAACAGCGAAGAACTTGTTTTGTATGATGTAAAAAAACACTGGATGGCACTTTTCTGGCCTGTTTTTCTAACACCTGTTTTCTTCATTTATTTTTGGGTAATATTTTTAAATACACACAGTATTTTCAGCTGGGTTATAGTTTTTCTGATTTTAATTCCTATTGTATATCCCGTGTTGCGGTTTAATTCCGATAAAATTGTTATAACTACAAAATTCGCCCATATAAAAATAGGGGTCCTAAATCCCATAGAAATTGATATTCCGCTTTCTAAATTGGATATGCTTGATATATCACAATCTACTATGGGCAGAATTTTAGATTACGGAACAATTTCTTTTAATCATAACGCAGAAAGATATGATTACAGCTACATCAAAAATCCCGGGGATATTGAATACATAATTGAAAATCCCGCAAGATTTGTAAACGAATCTCTTGAAGAAGAAGAGGAAGAAAAAGTTCAAAACTAAGCTTTATTACTCTTATCACTTCCAAATCTGTCAGCCAAAAATGTTGACATTATAGGAATTGCAATATAATAAATTCCACCGAGAATCATTGCCGGTTTTACAACTTTTATTCCTTCCAGATATTTACCGAGTTTTGGAGAATTTTTATTTACTTCCGAAAATTTCTTTACAAATTTTTCCGTTGGCTTATCTAATATTCTACTTAATAAATAACTGCCTGCTATACAAAAACCTGTCGACAATGCGGCATTATACATTAAAGGTTTTTTACGATTTTCTTCTATTTTTTTGCTTTTTGAGGTTTGGAACATAAAAGCCCCTGTCGCAAATACGTCTGTAGCAGACATTATATGATGTTCAAAATTTGTATTATGAAATTTTTCAGACATTTTTTTAACAAAACCGGTATCAATCAATTTCCCTATACCCTTTGCAAGGCGGGAAGTACCTTCACTATAAGCCCCAGTAAACGACACCTGTGATTTGTGTTCTTTTTTAGGGAAAATTTTTGACATAATGCCCGGAATAAGAGAACATGTCAGAGCTGATTTCGGCGCTGCAAGGGCAAAACCCAATCCAAGTTTAAAAAGCTGTGTTGCAAAAGAATAGCGTCTTGATTTCACAAGACTTTTTTCACCTGATTTTAATACTTCAATGGTTTCTTTTTTCAAATATTTTTGAGGATTTTTATCTATCTTGTTTATAGCTTTTGAAAACGGCATAGACACAGCAAGAACAGTTAAATAATTTACCACGCCCGAAGCCAGAGATTTAGCGCAGGCATACTTTTTATTTTCCCTGTCTGTATGCGGTGTCAAAAGAATCATCGGCGACCGTACCGCAGCAGAAAGTACAAAAGATGCAGTTGCCCCAAAAAGCAAGCTGTTATCCGCTGCAAATTCCAAACCTTTTTTAACTATTCTGCTTGTATATAATGGCTGTACTTTCATTGCAATTCATTATACAATGCTCATAATGAAAATCACAGAATTTATAAAAAAAGAATTGCATGGCTGGAAAAATTTTGAAATTATAGGTCTGGGAATTGTTTTCACAATAATCTTTGCTAATGCATTAATTTTAAAAGATAATCCTGCAGCCGTTATCAATGCGATTTGCGGAATTTTATATACTATCATCGCAGGTAAAGGTAAAATTTCATGTTACTTTTTCGGACTTTTAGGTTCAGCTTGTTATATCTGGTTGTCATTTAAAAATGCTCTCTGGGGAAACATGCTTCTTTATCTTTGTTATTACATACCAATGCAGACTATAGGAATTTTCAAGTGGAAAAAACATCTTAAAAAAGATACAAAAGAAATAACAAAAATAAAATTAAGTACAAAAGAACGTTTAAAAATAATATTTGCAGGATTTTTCGGCTGTTTGTTCTCAATTTTTATTTTACAATATTTCAATGACAAAAGCCCGATAATTGACGGAATTACAACATTTTTATCTGTACTTGGAATGTATTTAACCGTCAGACGAGCAATTGAACAGTGGATTATATGGGCAATAGTAAACGGACTTTCCTTGTTAATGTGGTTGAATATTGTAATTCATGGCACAAAAGCATATTCCACAGTTCTAATGTGGACTGTATACTTTATACTGGCAATTTATTTTTATATTGTTTGGAAAAAAGAATTACGAAATTAGAATCTGTAGGATATTCTTTCGGAATTTTCCAGCCGTTATATGTCTTTTTTCCTGCTGCAAAATTGTTTTTGGAAAATCTATATGAAAATTTAGATGCAGAAAAATGCGGTGAGATTATTTTTACGTTTTTGGGGCTGTCAATTGCGGAAATAAAATATTCGCCTTCTTTCACCTCATTCATATCCGGAAACTGAATTCTGCCTTGCAGAACCAGATATAAATAAGGGTTTGAAATTTGCGGCAAATTAATATTATCATTTTTCGAGAAATAAACCTTTAAAAAAGGAATCGACAGCCTTTCTGTTTTTTCTAATTTGAGAATTATGTTTTGTAAAACAGTGTTCATGAAAAAATTATAACATGGGTTTTCCTAACAAAAAACTAACAAATCTTTTTTATCCTTGAATTAGCCCTAAATTTAAGGATAGTTATGAAGAAAAAAATTGTTTTATTTTGTATATTAGCCGTTATTTTGTTTTGCGGATATTTTTTGTTTTTAGGCTCATATCCGTTGCTGGATGTTGATGAAACGAGATATGTTGATATGGCACGTTCAATGCTTAAGAGCGGTAACTTTTTGACGCTATATTTGAACGGGGACTATTTTTTTGAAAAACCTCCGCTTTATTTTTGGATAGAATGTTTTGCTTTTAAAATTTTCGGCGGAACAAATGAATTAACTGCAAGACTGCCGATTGTTTTGTTATCACTTTTGCCATTGGGACTGCTTTTCGGAATTTGCAAAAAAGTTAAAGATATCAAATATGCTTTTATAACATGTGCTGTACTTTTAACTTCATTAGAATACATTTTAATCACAAAAATTGCGATTTTGGACAGCGTTTTAACAAGTCTTGTATCAAGTGCGGTTTTGTGTTATTTTTACACATTTTTTACTGAAAATAAAAATAAAAAATATTTTTGGTGTTTGACTTATATTTTTACGGGACTTGCCGTTATGGCAAAGGGAATTCCGGGACTTGTAATCCCCGCCGGAACAATCGCCGTTTCAACTATTATTTTCAAAACTTACAGAGAAACTTTTAAGTATGCTTTTGCCGGTATTATTTTGTTTCTTATAATTGTTTTGCCGTGGCATATTTTGATGCTTAAAACTTATCCAGGTTTGTTTTTTGAGGAATATATTTATAAACATCATATTTTGAGGTTTTTGGGTTCTGATGTAATACACAGAAGTCAGCCGTGGTATTTTTATATTTTAACTTTGTTATGGGGATTGTTCCCGCATATATTTGTATTTTTACCGAAATTTTTTGCCGGAATTTTCAAGAAAATAAAAACGCGAAATATTAACTTCATCTTTAATCAAGCCGATAGTTTAGAAAAATTTTTAATTCTTAATACGATTACAGTTCTTGTATCACTTTTGTTTTTCAGTTCATCAGGCGCAAAATTAATTACATATATTCTGCCTGTTTATCCTTTTTTTGCGGCAATTATTGCAAATATGTGGCTGCAATATATTAACAATGATAACAGAACTATCAAAGTATCTTTGATAATATTGAATACAATATTATTGACAAGTGCTTTTGTAATGTGTTTTGCAAAATTTGTTTTACCTTCTTATGTCTATAAAGATTTTCTTCCCGTTCAAATAATTTCGCTTATTTTAATAGTTCCATTTACTATTGTAAATTTATGCCTGATTTTAAAAAACAAAAAATTTGAAAATTTTATTTCAACCGTAATTTTTATTTCTCTTTTGTCAGGCTGTTTAACACCCTTTATTTATAAATTTGATTATTCGTTCGGACAAAATGATTTAATGAAATTTGCAAAATTTGCAAAAGAAAATAATTACACAATTTCTACATACAAAACAGGCAAAAAATACAGTCTTTTATATTATTCAGGCTTAAATCGGGTTGAATTCCAAATTGATGACGATTTAAACTGGCTGGATAAAGAATTACATAAAAGAAATCATCTTGTAATTACAAGGAATAAAGATCTTAAAAATCTGCCAGTAAAAGTAAAAGTTAAAGGCGTTAAGTATTCTGTGATTGAAAAAATCTAAGAAGGTTAAGCAAAGCATAAAAGGACAATAACGCCGCTTACAATTAATGAAGCCCCGATAATTAACGGTAACGTAACCGCTTCTTTAAAAATTATAAAACTTAAAATCATGGTTAACACAAGACTTAATTTATCTATCGGTGCAATTTTTGATAAATCTCCGATTTGTATTGCTTTAAAATAAAAAAGCCATGACAATCCCGTTGCAATACCGGAAATTATTAAAAACAAATAATTTTTATATGTTAATTCCCTCATTTGTTCGGCCGAATGAGTAGCAAAAACTATCCCCCAAATTAAAATCAAAATTACAACAGTTCTTATGCCCGTTGCGAGATTTGCGTTTATTCCTTTAACACCCATTTTACAAAATATTGCGGTTAGAGATGCAAATACGGCAGACAAAACAGCATAAACCTTCCACATATTCAAACTCCTTCCGGCAATATAATTGTAAACACCGCACCTTTATTCGGCTCACTTTCAACAATAACTTTTCCGTTATGAAGCTCAACAATATTTTTTACAATCGCAAGCCCCAGGCCTGACCCGCCGTTTTGCCGGCTTCTTGCCTTATCAACCCTGTAAAATCTTTCAAAAATATGCTCAAGATGCCTCTGCTCGATTCCCACACCATAGTCCTTTACGGACAATTTAATTTCCCCGTCTTTTTTATCAAGAATAATATCTATTTTATCCGAGCCTGAATATCTGATTGCATTTGTCAAAAGATTTGATAAGGCAGTTGATAATAATTCTTCATTTCCGAAAAACTCTTCATTTGCGTTCTGGATAAAATTAATTTCAACAGGCAGATGCAAAAAATTAAAAATAGTTTTTTCTATCATAGAATTAAGATTAAAGTTTTCAAAATGTTTTGTTTCTTCAGTTTTCGCAACTTCAATTTCCGAAAGCGCAAGAATATCATTTACAAGTTTATTGATTGATTTTATTTGAAATCTGATTATTTCAAAACATTCTCTATCGTTATTTGTAATTGAATTATTGCTTTCAATAAGTTCAATAGCAGAATTTATTGCGGTTATAGGAGTTTTAATTTCATGGGTAATGTTTTGAAGAAAATCTGATTTGTATTCTTCAAGCTGTGTCAATCTTTGAATTTGATTTTTTAATCTTGTTGTCATTTTTTTGACCGAAATTGAAAGCTCTTCCAAAAGTTCTAAATTCGGGACATCAATCGGTGTATCAAGTTCCCCGTTTGCAATTTTTATTACACTGTCTTCAAAGCCATTGAAAGTTTTTTTCGTACGATAAAACACTTCTAATAATCCCCATAACAAAATCAAAATACAAATTCCGAAGAAAATCATTAATGTCATCTGACCTTTTACGATAGTTCCGATTACATCATCTTCCGCAATTGTTATTTCAAGGTAATATTTGTTGTTATCCGCATTAATTTCCTTAACATCTCCTATCATTTTATTTTTTATGGAATGTTTGTAAGTTTCCCATTTGTTTTCTTTTGTCGGAAATAATACAGGTTTGTTATCAGACAAAATTCCGTTTGGGTTATCGGGTTTTGATGCTGCAATTAACTTTTTGTCCTCATCAAAAATTCTGATTGCAATGTCCTCATCTTTAAAATCATTTGTATATCTTTTTATTGTTTCAAAATCTTTATTTTTCAGATAAGGCAAAATTGCCCATTCTATCTGTCTTGTGAAAACGTGTAGTTCTTTTTGTTCTTCTTCCATATAAGAATGATTAAACTGGATTATATTGAACAGAGAAATAAATACAAAAATAAGTACAATAATTAAACATTGTAATAATCTTGTCAGCCAATATTTATCTCTTTTTTTCAAAATCAGACCTCCCTGAGTTTGTAGCCGGCTCCGCGCACGGTTTCAATATTTTCACCCAAATCGCCAAGTTTACGTCTCAAATTCACTATCTGAACGTCAATCGCACGCTCGGAAATTTCAAATCCGTCATCTCCTCTCAAATACTGGAGAAGCTGCGAACGAGAAAAAACAATACCAATATTGGACATTAGTACTTCAAGAATTTTAAACTCAAAATTTGTAAGATCAACAAATTTTTCATCAATCTTAACTGTTTTTTTTAGATTATCAAGTACAATATTTTTGTATACTTTATTTGAATGATTAATACCTGAATTTTCTAGATGTGCCTTTATTCTTGCAAGGAGAATTTTATTGCTGAATGGTTTTGAAATATAATCAATTGCACCATTTTCAAAGCCCTTTAAGATATCTTCTTCCATTTTTCTGGCCGTAAGCATTATTACCTGAATTGATTTTAAAGACGCATCATTTTTAATTTTTTTGCATAAATTGAAGCCGTCCAATTCCGGTATCATTACATCAAGAAGAACAAGATCAGGTTTATCCGTTTTTATAATCTCAAGAGCTTTCAACCCGTCAAATGCCTTTTGAATTTTGTAATACCCCGCAGAAATTAAAACAAGTTCAATAAGCCTGTTTATTTGAGGTTCATCTTCCACTATTAAAATTTTTGCTTCTGTTAAATCCGCGGACATTTTACGATACCCCTAATCATACTCTTCATCTTTATTATCAATCAAATGTGTATACACAAATCCGTCATCAATTTCAATTAATTTATAATACCTGTTATTTGAAAAATTCTTTGTAACTACATTATAAATATTATCACAAAATTCTTCTCTGTTTTGATGGTAATGACCTGATATAATTGCGATTACATTATCATGTTTTTTCAGAATTTCCAAATACTGTTCTTTTTTATAAAGGCTATGACTTTTTACCGCAGTATCAAGCAGGGGGAAATGCTGTAAAATTACAACTTTTTTATCCGAATATTTACTCAGCATTTTATCAAGCCAAAAAAGTTCACTTTCTTTATAATAACCGTTAGGCCCGGGAATAAATTCTTTAACACCGTTCATTGTGATAAAAACAATATCGCCTTGTCTGAATACATAATTAGGTTTTAGACTATGATAAGAGCCTAACTTTTTTCTGACAAGCTTCATATATACATCATGAGTAAGATTTTGGTTTCTGTATAAATCATGATTACCGGGCAAAACATAAGCCCTAACTTTCAATTGTTTTATTGTTTCAAGAAATAAGCACAAATCTTTTTCATTGGGTTTGTCAATATTATCTCCTGTAAAAACAACAAAATTTATATCATTATATTTTTCATTTATATCATCAACAAAATCCTGTAAATATTGGGAATTATTTTGGGTCAGATGAACATCCGTTACCTGAATAAACTTAACTACAC
>CALUVX010000019.1 GCA_944324295.1 Candidatus Gastranaerophilales bacterium | reverse complement strand
TCCTGTTTTACACCCATTACCGTTATTACTTCTTAAAACACAAAATTTAGCATCTAAAAGTATTGTACATTAAGTTTTGTAAATCTGTAATGTACTGTCAATTCTATATTTTACTAATTTATACTTTTAATTTCATAAATTTTAGCAATTTTGAGTTTTCAAAAGTTTTTATAAAGGAGTAAGGGAAAATCGATTTTCAAAACGGGAATTATTGAATACATTTAATTAAATTTTAGGAAAAGTAAAGGAAAAAACGAAAGGGAAAAACTATGGTAAATTTCATGAACATCGCAAGCAAAATTGTTAGAGCACTTCCAAAAACAGAAGGAGCAGCAGGCAAAATTACTCTGGGACGTACACAGTTGGAAGCACTCGCCAAGGAAGACAAGAAAGCAGGCGAACTAATTCAAAAAGCGTTAAGAGGTATAAAAGAGCCAAAACTTGATGTGGCTTACAAAGCAGAATCAAATTATGCAATCGCAGGTATGAGATTAAGAGACGGTAAAAAAGTCGTAGGAAACGGTGCAGTATCAATCACTAATCTCGGTTCATCACAGGCAGTCATAAAATACCGTGCATCTGCAAACAATGGTAAAACCTTACAGGCTAACGGATTTATAGATGGAGGTAAAATTGCGGACGGGCAAGATATTGCAGTCGGAATGTCCCGCAAAGGAGGAATGTTAAAAGGAAATGTACAGATAGGTGAAGCAACCGCTCATAATATTCAAGTAAACGAACAAGAATTTATTGATACGGCAAGTGCTCTGAATGGAGATAAATTACTTAAAGGTTATGTACACGCAACTAATAATCTCCAGACAAATCTTAATAAATTTATGACAAAAATCAGAAAAACCCTCAGCGGTGAAGTTGAAACAGTAAAACCGGTTAAAGACAACGGACTCAAAAATAAAGCCCTCACCGGTAAAGTTAAAATGGTATTCAAAAATAACGCCCACACTGGTAAAGTTGAAATGGTACCACCACCATTTTATGGAAAAAATAAACAAGCGGATATACCGCACCACTTAAATAAAAATGCTGTTGTAGATAAAATCGGAGATAAAAAAATGGCAAAAAACGCTAAAAAGTTTTCAAAAGAGGAGACAAAAGGTCTAAAAGAAGCAAAAATAAAGATGGATGAATTTAATAAAAATAAATTTAATAAAACAATAACAAATTTTGACTAAAATCTAAAAACTCCTCAGAAAATTCTGAGGAGTTTATTTTTATGTATATATTATCCCTTAACGTACATAAAACAATAGAATAAATCCGTCATTCTGAGCCTATTATATAAGATTCTTCGGGCGATGCCCTCAGAATGACTGTTAGGCGAAGAATCGCATTACTGTTATGTAAACAAATGGATAATTACGTCTTTATATCATATATTTGCAGAATGAACAAATATATGATATATTATTCTTAGCTAAAAGTTTTTATATCGGACGGAAATAATGAAATTAAACAAAAGATTGGTTACAGTTGGATTATTAATACTCGTATTATCGGTTGCTTTAAAATTTATCTGGGCAGGATTAAGACAAATTAAGGTAGATGAATTTCATCCTGCAGCCGTAATATTTGTAATTGATTCTTCCGCGTCAAACCAAAAATATCTTCCGGAGCAGAAAAAAACTTTAAGACAAATATGCAATCTGCTTGACCCTGAAGATCAAATTAAAATTTTAAGAGTGTCAGAGGACGCGTATTTGATTTACGAAGGCGGCCCGATGAACGGAAGCACTATTACAAAATCAATGGATGCGTTCACTAAATACGATGAAAAAGATTACGGAACTGCATACGGCGTCGGCTTGAAGAAAGCTTTTTCACACGCCCTTACAATGAAAAAGAACGGTTATGTGCCAGCAGTTGTCGTAATAGGAGATTTGGAAAACGAAGGAGCAATTGAAAAACAAATAAATTGGGAAACTCTGCCCAAAAATGTACAAAATGTAAAAAAATACGCTCCTGATATTTCAATGATGTTTCTTGATGCACATCCTGCAAAACTGGACCTTGTAAAAGAAACACTTACACCCGTTTTGGGCGAAAATCATTTAATCGTTGCCCCAAAACAAAATATTGATAAATCAATAAGAAGATTTCTTCATGCACTGGGGAGATAAAAGTACGCAATAATTGTCAAAGAGGATAAAAAAATGGCTGTTATTATATCAACTTCACAAGGCGAAAAAAAATTTGCAAAAGATGTTATAAATGTCGGAACAAACCCGAATTGCGATGTTATATTAAACACGGGCTACGATGTTTTACTGACGCTTGAATATAAACCTTATGAAAATAAATGCGTTATAATAAATACCTTTAAAAGCGATAAAGTTCTTTTTAAAGGTCAGCCTGTCAAACGTGTTGAAGTTGGGAATGTCTGCAAATTAATGTTTGCAGGTACTGAAGAATTTTTAAGCGTAAAAATTACGGCCGAAGAAACTCACGCTGCACAGACCAAAACAGTAACCTCAATCGGTAAAGAAGATTTAACGGAAGATGATATCAAAGGACTTTACGGCAAGGACGTCAACGCCGTTACAAAAGTCAAACTCGAAAAACAAAAAGAAGATTTAGAAAATGCCCGTGTCGCAATTATTAAACAGGTTGCATTTCACATAAATGATTTGAAACAAAAACTTTCAACAAATTCAAAAACAAGCATCTTCTTACATATCGCAATGTTTTTAAGTGCAATGGTCTGTGCATTCGGAGTTTCAAATTATCTTATGGGGCTTGAAATTAAAGAATCAGCGAACTTTCTTCACCTTCCGACAAACATCAAAGTCTGGGGTGTATATACAATCTTAATCTATGGAATATGCTTGCTTTTAAAACAAGGAATATATTTATACCTGCAAAGCAATATTCAAAAAGAAATGTCTAAATCCGCAAAACTCGGACAAAGTTTTATGCTGATTTTCTCATTAATATTTGTGCTTGGGATATACGTTGTAAACCTTGTATATTATATGAATTTGAATGATTTTATGACATTTGCAATATTTATATCCTTCTTTTTCTCAGGCATAATGGCCGTTCTTGCAATAAGCTGCGGATATTTCAAATGCAATGCCACAGAATGGGCTGTTACACTTGATAAATACGAATACAGAGAAGATTTTGAAAGCGTCATTAAATCTTACAGACAATGGATTGAACGTTATATAAACAGTTTAAGTAATTCAAAACTTCAATATATAAAAGATAAAATGTTTAATAAGCAACTGAAATCTCTTGGAGAAACTGTTGTCGGAATTTTAACAGCACCATTTTTGGCTTATGGTGTATCAAACACTCTTGCAATGTGTTTTCCTGAAGCTGCAGGGTGGGTTAGAATTTCAGGACTGAGAATAAGCCCTGTATTTTTAACACTTGCAACATTTTTGATTATCTTTGCATTTTTCTCTTTTGTAAATGCATTTTTCTGTACTAAAAAAGTTCAAGGCTCTCAAGTAATTAAACAAGACGGTTTTTCAGATTATCAGCACCACGGAGTAACAATATACGGGCTTGAAGGTGTCAGACGATTAAATTCCGAGAAAAATCGTTCACTTGCAATCGCTTGTTCAATTATATTTATAGAATTTGCAATGAACGTTTCATACTTTATGACAGAAATAGGCGGAGATATGCAAGGAATATTTCTCAGTTTGGTAGCTGCTCTTGTTCCTACTGCACTTTTGATTGCTGAAACAATGATGTTAAGTCAAACAAAATTTGATATATATGCTTGTGACGAATTGCTTTCTAAAGTAGATAAAGATTAATTATGAATTTTTTAAAATTTCTGGTAATAATTGCATTTATTATACTGACAATAATCACAATGAAGCTGCAACCAAGCATGCATCAGCCGATGATTATTGAAAATGCTGATTTTAAATTAACAAGAATCAGCGATACGTTAACCTCAAATAATATCCCTGTCAGTTCCTCAATCCAAAAACCTAAACCTACAGAGAAAATAGTACAACAACCAATAAATTTAAAAGAAATTCAAAAAGAGATAGAAATTCAAAATCAACAACCGACATCTCAAACAAATCACGTTGAAATTCAGGAGTCTAAAACCGTTCAAACAACAATCCCGAAAACTCAACCTAAAACTGAACGTTTACAAAATACAACAAAACAAATTAAACCAGAAATTCCGCAACCTGAAAAATCACAAATAGAATTGCTAGAAAGTATTATTGCCCAAGCAGAAAAAGAAGAAAAATCTCAACAGGCTCAACAAGAAAAACAGCCGACACAATCAATTAAAAATGACAATTTTAAAAATCCATATATGACAGAACAAGAAGAAATTATTGCCTGGAATAAATGGAGAAGTAATTTGCAAAATCAAATAATGAGGGATTCTAAAATAGATTATGCACCACTAGGAACATTGTTTTTATTTACATTTGTTGTTGACAAATTCGGCAATATTTCAAATATAAAAGTCGAATGTTCAAATCCTAACTATATGGATATTGCAAGAAACAATGTAAAACCGGCAATTGCAAATCTTCAAAAAAAACCTATATTAAATTTCCCTCGAGGTACTCAAAGGACTTCAACAGTTGTGACAGGGTTATTCCTTATAGGTACAGAGGAAAGATATTCAACTCCAAATGATTTCTCAGATTATGAAAGGGTTACATACTAATGAGCGGAATTAAAATTACAATTATTACAATTATAACCTTAACCATACTTGCGATTTCAACAGCAGTTATAGCAAATATAAAACCACAAATGCATAAAAGTTTTCAACTTGAAAACATTATTTTTAAAAGGAGTAAATAACAATGTTTGGAATAATTTGCACACTTATATGGATTTTGATAGAAATACCTTTTGGATTAAAATTTATTGAAGCCAAGAAAAATTTTGATATTATAAGACAAACAGCAATAATAATTATAATGCTGATTATTACATTAATATTTTTAGTAATTTATAAATTAGGATTATTTGTGATAAGATAATTTTATTATGTACAGATGTAAAGAATGTAATACAGAATATAAAGAAAAAGTTGAATACTGTGAATGCGGGAATAATACCTTTGACTACATAGAAGACACCCCCGCATCATCAAAACGTAATCAACAATCCCTTTCACTTGAACAAAAATCAGAATTTGTTTCAAGAATATTTTTTTCACTATGCATAATCTTATCAATACTTGTCTGGTTAATCCCTGTAAATGCTAAAAAAGCAAACAAAAAACAACCGCAAAACATTTCAAAACAACAAACTGAAATAAACAAAAACTCAATTCCTGATATTAATAAAATCTGGGACGATACCCCCTTATATGCTCCCAAACCTATACAAAAAGAAGAACCACAAAAACTTACCCCTGCGGAATATGTTGAACAAATGACACAATCAGTCACGCAACAAATATTTAAGCAGCCTAAAACAGCAAAAAATACAAATAGTCAAAATAAACAAATAGAAAAACCTCAAAATATTTCTAAACCTATACATAAACAAGCTCCCCAAAAACAAGAGCAGGTTCAAAAAAAAAATAATATCATAGTAAAACAACAAAAAGAAATGCCTGTTAATCCGGAACTTTTAACCCCGGCAAAAACGCAAAAGCCTGCATATAATCCTAACAGTGCAGAAATGCTACGTTATAAAAACAATTTGCGAGCTGCATTGTTTTCAAAATTTGCAGTAGGCAGCATACAAGGTTCCGGCGAATGTTCAATTGAATTTTCCGTAGACAAAACAGGCAAACTTATTAACAGAAAATTCTCAAAAGAATCCTCAAATAAAGGATTAAATGACACAGTTTATTATATGCTCATGAGCGTACCGAAATTTTCACCACCGCCTGAGGAATACAACGGAGAAACTATCCGTATGAATTTTAAAATTAATAATGGTGATTATGAAATCACAATACATTAAACTAATCTTGACAAAAATTGAAAAATCGTAAATAATAAAAGAAATAAGAAATGTCAGGAGGTTGAAAAATGTTTAACAGAGAAGCTTTAAGAGTGCCCCCCCCCCCGCAAAACCCAAGTATAAAAGGGACTTTAGCTAATACCCTTTACAAAGGGAAAATAATATGCAATAATAGTGATATGAAACATCACAAATTTACATTCGGTTTTACATTAGCAGAAGTTTTAATTACTCTCGGCATAATCGGAGTAGTGGCTGCTATGACAATGCCATCGCTTATTAACAGCACACAAAAAAAGGAACTTGTAGCTCAATATAAGAAGGCTTATTCGGTAATTTCACAAGCATATCTGATGATATTAAACGACAACGGCGGTTCTTTAGAAGGTGTATTTACCTCTGACAATGATTACATAGATATCTTTTCAAAATACATTAAAAATGTTAAAAAATGTCAAACAAATGATCAAATAACAAGATGCTATATAGATTCATTTAAAACTCTTTCAGGAAGAACTATTGATGGGGATACTGGTTCAACACTTACAACTCCTGACGGAGCCATATTGTTATTTCATCACTTTAATAGCAGTTGTACAAGCACAACAGAACTTGAAGAACCAATCGGATGCGGCAGAATTCGTGTAGATGTCAATGGTGTAAAAAAGCCTAATACAGTCGGATACGATATATTTGATATTTATATAACACAAAAAGGTATATTACCTAGAGGACATGAAAACACTACCATAGAAGAAATAAATTCTGAGGGCTGGGGACGTGGAGTTACCATACTTACAAAAGGAAAAATTGATTATTAAATATTAATTTCCATCTTACAAACTGAAATTAAAATTCAAAATAATCACAATTTCTTCATTGAAAAAGTCTTTAGGGAACGGTTTAAAAGGTGCAGCAGCTTTAATAGCAGCACCTGCATTATCATCAAGCGCTTTTATTTTAGAAGATTTAAGGATTTTACATCTTTTAACAGAACCGTCTTTATTAAGAGTTAAAGCCATTTGAACAAGCAAATCCTTCTGTCCTTTAGCTAAAATATCAATTTGTTTTCTTGGCGGCACTTTCCAATGTTTAATTACCTTTTCTTTTACTTCTTTTACATAAGGTGCATAATCAACATATTTCCCTTCAGGACTATAAATAAAAGATTCCTTATCAGATACAAAAATTTGTACGCCATGCAATTGTCCTGACGGATAATCATAAATTATCCTGCATTTCATAAGCTCAGGACGTCTGAATGATACATATTTCAATTCATTTGTATCAGTGTTATAAATAAGCTCAGCACCGCTATATTTTACGTAATAATAAGCCTTGTTCTGAGTGCCGTCATCTTTTACAAGAGTAAAATCATGGTAATATTTCGGATATTTATCTGTGTTAATAACCGGTTTTATTTTACTAAAAATAATAGCAAGTGTTTCATTTACTTTTTCACTGCTTGTACTTTGAGAAGGCTGCAAAAATTCAGGTTCAATCTTGACATACTTAGATGCTGCCATAACATTAGATGACATTAATAAAAATATTGCACACAATATAAGTAATCTTTTCATAACATAACTCCTAAAAAAATTATAGCATAAACATAGAAACATTCCTAATTTCTGCCGTTTTAACCTATTTTTTATTTAAGAAATGTAAAAATAAACATAAATATTCCTAAAGAAAAACAAAACAAATACCGTTAATCGACTTGTAAAAATGTTGACTTCGGTCAAAAAAACATTAAAAGGAGTAGAAAGTAAAAAATTGAAAGGATGTGGGTATGAGTTCCATAAGTTCAATCAATTCTTCGCAATCTGCTGCCGTATTAACTTATAAAACGCAGGAAGAATTAAGTTCTTCCACAAAACTAAAACTTGAAGCTTTAGGGATAGATCCAACAACAGTAACATCCGAAGCTCAAGCTCAAACTTTGATTGCGCAGGCAGAAGCGACAAAACATCAACAAAACGCAGGACAACAACAAGGAGGAGGTAATTCATCAGAACAAGAACTGCTGTCAGAAGCAAAATCATTAGCCTCGACAGTTGGCGTAACAGTATCATCTAATGACACACTTGATGATATTATTGACAATATTTCCGCAGAAATTCAGGTAATGCTGAATTCCGGAGATCAGTCAAAAATAGCAGCGGCGCAGGGATATCAAACCCAGCTTGCTAATATCTCTGACAGAGCAGACTCTATTCAATCAACACAACAGAATATTTTTAATGCAATGAATATGGTTTCTATAAGCAACAAATACGCTTTGGGTTTGTAGAAATATATTTAAGATGAACTAAATGTTAAATTGTAAAAATTTGAAAAAAAGGCTTTCATTAAAATGAAAGCCTTTTAAGTATTTACCAAGGATAATCACTTTTTATCTCCCAGCCGTCCATCATTATAAGAGCGGTGCACCATGAACCTTTCTTTTCTTTATTACAAGCATGAGACGTGTTTCCTGTAAGAGTTTCCCTATCATATTCTCCAAAAGTTTGAGAGGCACCTCCCCCATCTATAGAGGTAAAATTACCGGCCCCAAAAGGTTGAAGACCGTTATTTTTTGTTATCCAGAAAAAGAACAGGTCTTTCCCAACAATATTAGGCTTTTTTAAGCCATTTATATCTATAGCTATCGCCTTTAAATCAGTTCTGGCATTTCTTGATAGCATTAAAAGACTACCATCAGAAAGAAAAACGATATGGGAACTTCCTGTACATACATCTTCAACGCAATCATTACCGTTAAGATATTTCCAGTTTATATCCTGCTTATTAAATGTGGAATTATTTATAGTCGTAAATTGAGATAAATATTGATTAAAAAATTTATCCCCGGACAAAGAAAAATCCCAGTATTCAACTTCCCCATTACTTAGTTCCGACAATTTTACGGCCTGAGCAAGAGTAGTATAAGCCTTCTTAAGAGCCGAAACAGTTTGTTTTTTCTGATAATTACCTATCAAAGCGGGCATTGTCATTGCTGCTACCACGCCTATTATGCCAAGGGTTATCAAGACTTCAGCAAGGGTGAAGGCGGCCTTCTTTTGAGAAGATAAGAAGGTAGGAGGATTGGAAGATAAGCTAATTTCATTTTTTTGAGCTTTGTTAGATATTCCAA
>CALUVX010000018.1 GCA_944324295.1 Candidatus Gastranaerophilales bacterium | reverse complement strand
CTGTTATCATAGTGATGATATACATAATATAATAAGAGGTTTATTTATGAGAAGAGCTTTTACTTTGGCAGAAGTATTAATTACTCTTGGAATAATCGGTATTGTTGCGGCAATGACTCTTCCGTCTTTGATTGCAAAACATAATGAAAGGGCTTGGTTAACAGCTTTTAAAAAGTCATATTCTGTATTGTCTCAAGCATATATAAGTGCTTATGAGGAGAATGGTATAGCAAGTACCTGGTGTGCAGAACAAAATACTGAATGTGCTAAAACTTATTTTGATATTTTGGCTCCATATTTGAAAGTTGCTCAGGTTTGGGGATTTGAAGCGCCATTTAATAATTCAGTAAGAGGGAAATACCGAGATTTGGATGGACGAACAATGGGGCATCGCAATGTTTTTGCAGATACTTATTATAATTTTTTATTAAATGACGGAACTTTAATTGGAATTCAATATGCTCATAATGCGGGTTTTAATATGCCATTATTACAAGTTGATACAAATGGCTTGAAAGGACCTAATCAATTAGGTAAAGATTTATTTTATTTTTCTTTGAATAGCAGAAATAATTCACCTGTTGTAGCTGGTTATTCCTTATGGTGGTTATATTCACAATCATATTGTACTAGTGAACAAAGAAGCGGTGGCTGGTGGCGTGGTGGTGGCTGTTCTTTATGGATAATTGCAACCGGAAATATGGACTATCTACATAGAAATTTGACTTTAGATGAATGGCAGAGGATGGTTAAGGCTTTACTTATGGATAGTAATAAAGACTCATTGGATTAAATTAAAAAATTACCCAATAATTTTTAGTTGAAAAGTAATTATTATGCCTAATTTTATCCAAATTTTATACTTGGTAAAAAAATATTAAATTATTCTCTTTGCGCTTGTATAAAAAACTTTAGCACGTATAATATGTGTATAAGATTTACTATTTAAGAGAGAAAGGTTATTTTGAGAGGGGTATAATATGATAACACTAGACTATAGGTATTCCGATGAAATGGTTATTGGTTCTGAAAACGGATTAAATCTTCAGGAAGAATTTACTAAGTATAAGGATACTATAGCTCATATTATAGCCGACTTGAATAAAAGGAAAGATAAACCCGGCCAGTGGCTTCAATGGTTGAATTTAGGTTATAGTGAAGAAACTGTTTGGTATGTTAAAGAATATGCTGCAATGGTGCAGGGACGTTTTGATAATATTCTTGTACTCGGAATCGGCGGATCTGCGTTGGGCGGCATTGCTGTAACTGAAGCCCTTTTGAAACCATATTGGAATTTACTCTCGGATGAACAAAGAAACGGTTTACCGAGAATTTTCTTTCTTGATAATATTGATCCCGATACTATTACGGGACTTTTAAATGTCTTGGATTTGAAAAAAACTCTTGTTAATGTAATTACAAAGTCGGGTTCTACTGCTGAAACAATGTCGCAGTTTATGATTGTCAAAAACATTCTTGAAAAAGAACTCGGAGATGAATACAGATATAATATTGTTTCTACAACGGATAAGAAAACAGGTATTTTAAGACAAATTTCAGAGCAGGAAGGTTATAAAACATTCGTTGTGCCTGATGATGTCGGAGGAAGATTCTCTGTATTTTCAGCCGTCGGACTTTTACCTTTTGCACTTGTAGGACTTGATGTCGATGAAATTATGAATGGTATCAAAGATATGGATTTGGCATTAAAAAATACCGATATATTTGAAAATATTGCGGCTCAAAATGCATTAATTCATTATTTAATGGACACTAAAAAAGGTAAAAATTTGTCTGTTATGATGCCTTATTCAAGCAGATTAAAATATGTTTCTGATTGGTATGTTCAGCTCTGGGCAGAATCTTTGGGTAAAAATAAAGATAAGAACGGTAATGATGTTCATATCGGGCCTACTCCGATTAAGGCTCTTGGTGCAACTGATCAGCATTCACAAATTCAGCTTTATAATGAAGGACCTAATGACAAAGTTATAAACTTCATAAGGGTTGCACAATTTGACAATACTCTTGAAATTCCAAATATTTTTGAATATACAGGTATTGGTTATCTTGGCGGAAAAACAATAAATCAACTGATTAATGCTGAGGCAGATTCTACAAGGGTTGCACTTTCTGATTATAACAGACCTACTGTTACTATAACTCTTGAAAAGGTTGACGGTTATAATGTTGCTCAGCTTCTTTATATGTTGGAAGTTCAGACCGCGATTGCCGGTGAATTGTATAATATTGATACATTTAATCAACCGGGTGTCGAACAGGCAAAAAATTATACCTATGCTCTGATGGGCAGAGTCGGCTATGAAGAATCTGCTCAAACTCTTCAGGAAAAAATGGCAGCGGTTTAATGCCGGTTGGGGTGGGAGTTCCCTCCAGCATTTTATAAAAGCCGGTATATTTATCCTATTGTAATTGTTGAAACTTGTTGTAAAATAATTAAATGATAAATATGTTTAAAAAATTTGCTGTACTGTTTATTATTTTAATGGGTATTTCTGTTTCAGCCCAAACTTTAAAAGCCGGTGTATCTTTGGTTGGTGAAGTCCCGGATTCATTTTATGGAACCTGGAGAGTGGCTGCAAAAATTGATAAACAATCGGGAAATGTTTATTTTAAACCTGTTACGGCAGATATTTGGAACTTATCGAGAACAGGAGACGTCATAAATTTAAACAATCCGTTTACAGGTGCTAGTGCAACTGTTAAACTGGATTATGTTGAGGGAAATATAATAAGATTTACGAAAACAGGAGATTATGACGTAAACAAAAAATTGACAGATACTGTTGATTTAAAGCTTGTGGGTGATACTTTCACCGGAGTAAATTATATAACTCTTGAAACTTTTTCAACTCATGACAATTCTTTAATAAAAAAGGATACTGCAATTTATATATTAAAAGGGGAAAAGATTTCAGGAACGAGTATTACAGGAAAATGAGGATGGAAAATGGAACAATTGACTTTTGATACTGTTATTTTAGGCGGCGGTCCTGCAGGGCTGGCGGCGGCTATATATGCTGCTCGCGGGGCTGTTTCTACGGCTATAGTTGATTTAAATATGCTAGGTGGCCAGCCTTCAAATTATTTGGAATTGGAAAATTATCCGGGGTTTCAAGTAATTGGCGGTTTTGATTTGATGGAAAAATTTGAAGAACATGCTGACAAATTTGGAGTACATAAATTCCCGATGCAAGAGATTCAGCAGGTTGATTTAAAGGCTAAGACAATTATTACCGGCGAATACGAATTTAGAGCTGGTACTATAATAATTGCGACAGGAGCACAGCCGATGAAACTCAATGTTCCGGGAGAAAAAGAATTTGTTGGTCGCGGCGTTAGTTATTGTGCAGTTTGCGACGGAGCTTTTTACAAAAACAAAGTTGTTGCTGTTGTCGGCGGAGGTAATGCTGCTGTAGAAGAAGCAATGTACCTTACTAAATTTGCGGATAAAGTTTATGTAATTCATAGACGCGATGAACTTAGGGCTGATAAAATAGTTCAGGAACGTGCATTCAAGAATGAGAAAATTGAATTTATATGGAATTCTGTTGTAAAAGAAATCAAGGGCGATAACCTTGTTAATACTGCCGTTTTGGAAAATGTTAAAACAAAAGAAATTTCAAATCTTGCAGTAAACGGTGTATTCCCTTATATCGGCATGGCTCCGAATGTTGAACTTTTCACTGGTCAGCTTGAGCAGGATTCAAGAGGCTTTATTGTAACAGATGAAACAATGGCAACTTCGGTTGAAGGAGTTTTTGCAATCGGTGATGTCAGAACAACTCCTTTACGGCAGGTAATTACAGCCGCGGCTGATGGAGCTGTTGGAGCAGTGTATGCCGTGAAATACCTGGAAACTCACAAAGAAGCAGTTTCTGCTTAAATTGATAAATCAATAAATTTTTCTTGTTCTCCGACATTTGTAATTTTCAATTTGTTCGGATTTGTCGGAGAAAATTGGAAAATGTTTGCAGAAGAAAAGAACGCTGGGCGTTTACCGTTTTGATAAGGGGTTATTGTACAATCAACCCCTTTTTTAAATATTCCTGAAAATAATTCTACAATTTTATCAACAATGGGATTTGGAACTGCTTCAAGTTTGCCGTTATTGTCGTAACCCCTTATGTTAAAAAATAATTTTGGTCTTTGGTCTGTGTTAATATGTTTTGCGTATGTGTCAAGCTGTGTTTTGACAGCATTAACCTGGCCTTCAATGTTAGTTGGGACGTAATGCGATAAAACGAAGAGATTTTCTCCTGTATTTAATTTCATCACGGCTCCCACAGAATTACAACCATGTAACGCATCAGTATAGCTTGTTGTAATACCGTTTTTTCTGATAATTGCAGCCGTGCACTGGTTCATGTCGGTATGGAGAATACTTTTATCTCCGTTGCGAGCCATTTTTGTTAAAACCATTTCCGGCATTGAGTTAATACTTGCAATATTTTGTTTAGCATTTGTTGTAAGTCTTGGTAAGACTTTTCTTGTTAAATTTATAATACCTTCTACCATATTTATATAAAGAAATTTTCTTTTTAAAAATTGTTAATCAAGTGTACAATATAAACTTTTGTAACATTATCAAATTTAGAATATTATTGCGTCATAAGTGCGTCATTTCGCTAATTGCAAAAAAAAGTTGCCTGATTGAAGGCAACATTAAATAAACACGAGGATATTAAGAGAGAGAGTATAAAATATAAACCTTTTCTTTTAATCTTTATTCTTACACATTTATTAAGAATTCGATTATCTTTAATATCCGATTATTGATTTTTCCCGATTGTAATTTTTAAATTTCCCTTACATTTATATAAAGTATTTTTGCTCATATAAATTTCCTATTTTGATTAATTTGTTACATTTTTGTTACATAAAACGTATTATTGTCATGTGTTTGAAAAAATGATATAATTTCTTTATTAGTGAGGATTAACATGGCAGAAAACTATTCAGGTTCTAAATTTAATATTATTTCGTTCTTAAAAAAGGCTGTTGCAGTTGGGGCATCAGATATTCATTTACAGGTAGATGAGCATCCGGCAATAAGAATTGACGGTAAAATTACAAAAGTTGACATGCCTGTTTTGACGGAAGATGATGTCGCAATAGCTTATGATATTTTACTTCCGGTGCATTTTAAAGGTAAAGTCAATTCTGTATTTGACCTTGATTTTGCTTATGAAATTCATGGAATTTCGCGTTTCAGGGTAAATTTGAGCAGACAGCTTGGTAAAAGTGCTCTTGTTATAAGGACAATTCCTTATAATATTAAAAAAGTTGCGGAATTAATGCTTCCGGAATCAATTGAGCAGTTTGCTACGCTGAATAACGGGCTTGTACTTATCACAGGGCCTACTGGATCTGGAAAATCAACAACAATTGCTTCTTTGATTGATTATATTAATATTAATTATCCGAAACATATTATTACAATTGAAGATCCTGTTGAATTTATTTTTACAAATAAAAAATCTCTGGTATCTCAAAGACAGGTTCTTATTGATACACCGTCTTTCCCTGATGGTATAAAATATGCGTTAAGACAGGATCCTGACGTTATATTTATCGGTGAAATAAGAGATAAAGAAACTGTAACCGCGGCATTAAAAGCCGCTGAAACGGGCCACCTTGTTTTTGCAACAATTCACACAAATGATGCTATTCAGACGGTTAACCGTATAGTTAACATGTTTGAGCCTTCTGACAGAGAATTTGTAAGGGGACAGCTTGCTTCTATTTTACGCGGTACTGTTTCTCAAAAACTTGTTCCTATTTCAAACGGTTCGGGACGCCGTCCGGCATGTGAAGTTCTTGTTGTAACGCCGACTGTTAAAGACTTTATTGAAAAAGATAAGTTGGAAGAGATTTATGAACTTGTTAAAAAAGGTTCTTTCAACAATATGATTACTATGAACGCTTCCTTGTATCGTTTGTTTGAACAGGATTTGATTACGGAAGATGTGGCTATGTCATATTCCGATAATAAAAATGAACTTCAACAGATGTTTAGAGGTGTGTTCCACGGAACATTCGGATATAACAGCGGTAAATAGTTTTCCGAAATAAAAGAGATAGTTGTATGAATAATTTCGTAACAGATGCAATTAATCTTAGGGCGTACAATTTGAGTGAGGCCGATAAGATTATTGTTATGTATTCAAAGGATAAAGGACTTATAAGGGGAGTTGCTAAAGGTGTTAAAAAGCCTAAAAGCAAACTCGGGGCAAGAATGGATTTGCTTGTCGCAAATAAGCTTATGCTATATAAAGGTAAAAATCTTGACAGAATTTGCCAGGCTGAGGCTTTGAATACGTTTCAGAAGACTCGTCAAAATATGGATAAAATCTTTTATTCAATGTATATTTCGGAGGTTGTAAATAATTTCGGGGTTGAGGATGACCCATGCTCAAATGAGGTTTATCAGCTTCTTTATAAGGCTTTGGATAAGATTTCAAATGCTGAAAATAATGTAGAAATAATGATTGCCGTTATAAAGTTTCAGTTAAAGATGATGCAGATATCAGGACTCGGAGTAGAATTGGACTGCTGTCTTTGCTGCGGAGAACCTATAAAGGACGAAAACATGTATTTCTCTTCTCAAATGGGTGGAATTTTATGTAAATCTTGCAGTGAGAGGTATAATCAGCATACTATTATGCATTACAAATTGAGAGATTTTTTGAATGCATGCCTGCAGTTTGATTTTGATTACGAATCGGACTATGATAAGAAGGCTAATGAGAAGGTATGTAATGTTTGTTTTGAACTTTTGAAAGAATATATAAATGTTCATTCCTCAAAAAGGTTTAATTCAACAAACATTTTGCAGGAAATAAGATAGGAGACTTATTCTTGTTTAAAAACTTATTTGACTTATCTATAAAGCGCAAAGGGATGGAAATTTTTGGATTTTATCTTGTTTATTCTATATTAGGTGCTGTTGTCGCGGGGATTATTTGCGGTTTTGTTATAGCTATGCTGCACCCTGAGGCAAAGACATTTGAGGACGGAACACAATTGGCTCTGGTATATGGGCCTGTTATGGCAATTTTATATGGTGTTGTAATATCTATTGCTATAATATCTGCAAAAAATATTTTTAATTCATTTCATGCTGTATTATTAACCATTATAGCAGTGCCTCTTTTGTACTTTGGCGGTGCATCTCTGGGAATGATTCCTGTAGCATTTTTAACATCATTGGATAGTAATAATACTACCAGTCATACTTGATTTCCCATCCATCAAGCTGTATAAGTCTGCCGCACATCCTGTTTTCACTGCTTCCTTTACTGCAATACTGCAGGAGTCTGTTTCTGTCATTTTCACTTGTTGAATAACTGTAGAATTTAAATTTATTGTTTGCAATCTGCATAACAAATATATCTTTTCCGTATGTGTTTGGCCTTTGAAGACCATTTATATCAACAACTATGTACACAGTTGTATAATACCATTGAGAATTGCAAACCCAGTTCCCGTTGGTATCTGTGCCTTCATTATCACAGTGTCCGTCAAGTGAAAAACCTATAATCGTTCCGTTGGACAAGGTTATAAAGTATCTATCTTGACCAAGAATTACGACATCTATACTTTTATCAAGGTTATAAATTGGCCAATAACCCAAATTGGAGAAATTTGTTATCCCATAATTTTTTAGAGGTTTAATATATGGTAGAAAATATGTCTCGACTACATTTTTAACAATATCTTGTTCACCCGAAGTTTGTCCCCGAATACTGTCTAATCCCCAGTATTCCATATCTCCGTAATCAACTTTTGCGTGTTCAAAAGCCTGCGCAAGAATTGAATATGTGGCTTTTAGCTGTGTAACTGTTCTTTTTTTCTGAAAGTTTGTAACCAATACCGGCATGGTCATAGCAGCAACGACCCCAATAATACCAAGAGTTATCAAAACTTCTGCCAATGTAAAAGCAGACTTTTTCTCTCCTTTCATAATCCCCGCCCCTTGAGGGAGGGGAAGTATAGGGGAGGGGTAATTATGAGATTGCGCAACAAGTGCGTAATGACATGTCCCCAATCGGATTGTCTGTCTTTTGCTTAATACCTTCTTGCTATCTCCTTTTAAGAGGTGAGTTGCTTGAACACCCTCCCTGATTAGGGAGGGGCTGGGGGTGGGTAGCAAGCTTCTATTGTTTGATTGACTGAAATCCATCCTAACTACCTCTCCCAAAACGATACTCAATCGTTTTGGTCGGCAGAGTCCTATACAGGGAAGGAGCCTATTTTTATTTATATTAAACTGTGATAAAGAAACACTATTATTATTTCCGATAATATCATATCTTCCTACCCTCTTACCTTCTAATCTTCCGGTAACGAGATCCCGAAACAAGTTCGGGATGACACTGATGATACCAGCCTGCCCTCTTGTCTTCTTGCCCTCCGGTCTTCTAATTACAAATCTATAAATGCACTCTACACTTGAGTTTTGCGGGGGGGGGGGCAATCTCAAAGCTTCTCTATTAAACATTTTTCAACTCCTTTTATGCTTCCATCATTTTTATTATTTACGATTTTTTGTGTTTTGTCAATATGAATAATTAATTAAACATTAATTTCAATGACTTTTTGAAAAATAACGTTAAAATGATAATATAAGATATTTTTTTGAAGGAGTTAACGTGTATGCCAAATTTTGAAAAGTTTACTAACTATTCTCAGGAACTTTTGAATTCTGCCGGTGCAATTATGCAGGAGCATAGAAATTCTGAGATGCAGCCTGAGCATATAATGCTTGCTATGATTAAGGATAGCGGTGCTATAAAAGATTATTTGACAGAGTTAAAACTTCTAAGTCAGAGTTTTATTGACAAAATTGTTTCTGTTGTAAATTCTTTCCCGACAATATCCGGGCCGCCTTCCGGGCAGGTATTTTTATCAACACAGACTTACAGACTGTTAGATTTAGCAGGACAGCAGTCTGAGGAGTTTAAAGATGAGTTTATAAGTGCAGAATCAATCTTGCTTGCTATGACAAGATTGGATAACAGTCCTATTCAGCTGTTATTAAGAAATTATAATGTAGACTCTAATAAAGTTTTGAATGCAATGAAAAAAATAAGAGGTAATAAAAAAGTGGATAATAAAAATGCTGAAGAAAATATGAAAGCACTTGAAAAATATTCAACTGATTTAACAGCTCTTGCAAGAAAGGGTAAATTGGACCCCGTAATAGGCAGAGATGAAGAAGTTAGAAGAATTATTCAGGTATTAAACAGAAGAACAAAAAACAATCCTGTTCTGATAGGTGAGCCGGGAGTTGGTAAAACTGCAATAGTTGAAGGACTTGCGCAGCGTATTGTGCGTGGAGATGTCCCTGAAAGTTTAAAAGATGTTAAACTTGTTTCTCTTGATATGGGAGCACTTGTTGCAGGGGCTAAGTTTAGAGGCGAGTTTGAAGAACGTTTAAAAGCTGTGTTGAAGGAAGTTGAAGATTCAAACGGCGAAATTGTAATGTTTATTGATGAGTTGCATACCGTTGTTGGAGCAGGTGCAACAGAAGGTTCAATGGATGCAGGAAACCTCTTGAAACCTATGTTAGCACGTGGAGTTTTGAGAACAATTGGTGCTACAACGATTAATGAATATCGTAAATATATAGAAAAAGACCCTGCTTTAGAAAGACGTTTCCAGCCTGTTATGGTTGGTGAACCTTCTGTGGAGGATACAATTTCTATCCTCAGAGGTTTAAAAGAAAAATATGAAGTTCACCATTGTATAAGAATTTTGGACAGTGCATTAATTGCTGCGGCAAAATTGTCTGACAGATATATAACTGACAGATTTCTCCCTGATAAAGCAATTGATTTGATTGATGAGGCTGCATCATCTTTGCGTATCGAAATAGATTCTATGCCTGAAGAAATTGATAAGATGATGCGTCAGAAAATTCAGCTTGAAATTGAAAGGGAAGCCCTTAAAAAAGAAGATGATGAGGATGCAAAGGCAAAAGTTGCTGATTTGACAAAGCAGATAGACGATTTAGAGGGCAAAATTTCAAAATTAAAAGCTCAATGGGAACAAGAAAAGGCTTCAATTACTGGTGAAGCAGGTATTAAAGAAGAAATCGAAAAAGTTAAAAATAAAATAGAAGAAGCTGAGCGTAATACTGATTTACAAACAGCGGCTGAATTAAAATACGGAAAACTGCTTGAATTGGAAAAACAATTAAAAGCTGTTCAAAATAAAGAAAAAACAGATAACAAGCTTTTGAAAGAAGAAATAGACGATGAGGATATTGCAAACGTTGTAAGCAAATGGACGGGAATTCCTGTTAATAAACTCGTAGAAAGCGAAAAGCAAAAACTTCTTAATATGGAAGAAATATTGCATAAGCGTCTTGTCGGTCAGGAAGAAGCTGTTGATACGGTTTCTGATGCAATACGTCGTGCACGTTCTGGATTAAAAGATCCGAAACGTCCGATTGGAACTTTCTTATTCTTAGGCCCTACCGGAGTTGGTAAAACAGAGCTTGCAAAATCTCTTGCGGAATTTATGTTTAACGATGAAGATGCGCTTATACGTATTGATATGTCAGAGTATATGGAAAAACATAACGTTTCAAGACTTGTAGGAGCTCCTCCGGGATATGTCGGCTATGATGAAGGCGGTCAGTTGACTGAGGCTGTCAGACGTAAACCTTATTCAGTTGTTCTTTTTGACGAAATTGAAAAGGCACACCCCGATGTATTTAACATAATGCTGCAAATCTTTGATGATGGGCGTTTGACAGATTCAAAAGGCAGAACAGTTGATTTTAAAAATACATTAATCATTATGACATCAAACATCGGAAGCGACATAATCCTTGAGAATACTTTAAATTCTCTGGGTTCACAACAGAATTTTGAGGATACTAAGGAAAAAGTTCTTGAAGTTTTGAGAAACAGGTTTAAACCCGAATTTTTAAACAGAATAGATGAAACAATATTCTTTAGGGCATTGAATATGCGGGATTTAACCCAGATTGTCGATATTCAGATGGATTATTTAAGAAAGCTTCTTAAAGATCAGGAAATTGACTTTGAAATAACTGATGATGCTAAAGAATTCCTTGCAACACGCGGATTTAACCCCGTTTACGGTGCAAGACCTCTGAAACGAGTTATAAGACAATTAATTGAAAATCCGTTATCAAAACAAATTCTTGCCCAGAAATTTTTGAGAGGCGACAAGGTTATTATAGATGTTGATAACGATGAAATTGTTTTCAAAAAAGCATAATAAAGAATCCCTCCTTATCGAGGGATTCTTTTTATTCAAAATAAATTGTCTATTTCTGTATGATTTTTTTCTAATGTTATATGCTTAATTTGTTCACCTTTATCGTTGTGAACGCTAATTGTTATAATCTTTCCGTTAGGACTGTTAATCCAACGGACATTTTTATAGCCATTAGTGTTGAAAACTGTTATAAGGTTATTTTCGGTATCTATTTTAAATCGTTTATTATCAAGCATTTTAATGAATTCTTCAGGGGTTGTTTTGTATGTCAAGCCCTCTTTAGTGAATGCGCTTTGAGGAATTTCATCATTATCATAGTACGATGAATGTATAAAAACTTTATTGTTACCGTGTTTTGATATTATTTCTGAAAGTTTACCGTTTTTGTATTTATAGTTTTCGATATCGTTCCAACTGTTTAAATTCCCGTTATCATAATGCAAAACGTAAGCGGGTTTATTGAACCTGTTATTTATTGTAAGAACTTTATTTTTTCCATAATTTTCGATTATGAAATCCTTGCCTTCTTTTTTGCCTTCAGCTTTTAACTTTTTTATTAAGGTGTCCATAGGCATTTGAGGGACTTCCATTTTATTAATAATGGGACTTGCATAAGCAATACAGGCATTATTTGCAGATTTACTTATCTCTTTATATTGAGGATATACAACACTATGATTAGCTGCTGATTTTTTTTGAGATTTTTGTGCATAATCAAAATTGTTTAAATTTTGAGTGTAAATACCTTCTATCATATAACCTACCTTATATAATTAAAAAAATATTTATACTCTGAAAATTGCGTAAAAGATTTTTTTAGTATTAAAATTTCTTTACATTTACAGCCATATATTAAATTCTAGTTGTTCTTTTTCCGGTGTAATTTCTATTTCTTTTCCTCTAAAAGCAACCCCGCAGTAATTGAAAAATTGAGCCGGTCTGTTTGACTTGAATTTTAAAATTTCAAATCCGTTTATTGCCAGAGGATTTGTTATTGTAATGATTTTTCCATCTGTAGTTCTTGTTTGAAATTTTTTGAAGTCAATTTGAGCGTTATCATAAGCCCAGCCGTTGTCTGTAACATAATCAACAATACCGTAAACAGGTGTGTCCTTTTTTATATATAATTTCCCGTTTTTATAAACATCTTTTATTGTTTTAAATTTTATTTTATCTCCAACTTCAATTTCGTCATAGCATGTTGAAATTTTTTGTGCCGGTGTAATTTTTACAGGAGTGTCTTCACAATTTATGTAGTCGCTAAAAAATACGGTAAGCTGTGTCTTTTTAGGTTTTAGAATAACTTCACCGCCTCTTATTATTATTGCAGCCGGGGCAATTCCGTTATCCGCAAGATTTTGATATTTTTTGTGTTCCCCGCCTTTAATATATATTTCTCCGTTAAGTATTTTATCCGAATTTTTATATTTAAAATTTGTTATAAGAATAGATGCAGGTGCTCCTGCAAAGCCGTTTGGAGTAAGTTCTTTAATAATTCCTGTGATTTCTTCTCCTGTATTGACATCAGTAAAGTCGACAGTATCGCCTTCTTTCAGATGTTTATCTCCTGTTGAAATTTTCTGAATTGGTGTAATTGTAACAGGAACTTCCTCTGCAAAAGAGGAAAGTCCCGTTAAAAGTATGCATATTAACAAAATTCTTTTAATCATTATAAATCACCCTGTTCTTTCATCCTGCGTTTTTTCTGTTTTTGCTGGAATTCTAGTATATCCTTTGACATTGAGTATTCAAAGTTTTTATATGAAGGTGTATGTGTAAGCGGTGAATTCAAATACTGCGGATATTTTACATAAATATATTTATACATTTCGATTAATCTTTTTGAACCTTTCGGGTGAAGATATGTGCAGCCCCAATCCCAGATAGGTTCTCCGAATATTTTATTCCCCATTGTAATAGCGGCAATCGGGTCATAGCCTGCTCTTACCATATAGTCTATACCGTTTAAATCAGCTTTTTGTTCATATTTTTTTGAATTTGCGCCTATTGCAATATACTTTATCATTCCGCCGTATGATTCAACGGAATGTGCTATTTCATGTGCCAAAATATAAGCAAGTTCATCGTCATTGTCTATATAAAGAAATGCCCCGGAGTTAATAGTTACGGTTTTGTCGTAGCGGTTAGAACTCGCATTTACTGACTTGTTATTTGTTACAAATATCGGAACACGTTTTGCAATTTTGTTATCAATCATTATTTTTTGTCCGACATTTAAAACTTTTTCTTCATCAATTCCTTTTTTCTTCCAAAAATTCCCTAAATTAACTCCGCGGATAACGTAAACTTCTTCTGCAAGGGCGTATGTACCGATTAACAATACCCCCAGTAAAACTAAAAATTTTTTCATAATATTTCCCCTTTACTTAATTCCGAGTTAAATAATACTATGTTAAATAAAATTTTGCAATATGATGTAAAACTTTTATAAGGGAATGTAATTTTGAATATTTAAATGTTATAATATTTTGTAAAGAGTTTTATAGATTATTGGAGAGAAATATATATGTGCGGAATAGTAGGATATGTTGGTAACAAGTCTGTTGTTGATATTTTACTTGACGGTTTAGAGCAGCTTGAATATCGCGGATATGATTCTTCTGGTATTGCTGTAATGTGTGAAGATGATATTAAAGTTTATAAAGCTGTGGGAAAGCTGCAAAATCTTCGTGATAAATTAAAAGGGCATGAAGCTGAATTTAACAATTCAACAATGGGGATAGGACATATTAGATGGGCAACTCATGGTGCGCCGACACTTTTAAATGCTCACCCGCATACCTGCAATTGCGGAAATCTTGTTGTTGTTCATAATGGTATTATTGAAAATTATAAGGAATTACGTCAATCTCTAGAAGAAGCCGGATGCATTTTCCGTTCCCAAACAGATACGGAAACAATTGCGCATCTTGTTGCCAGAAAATATGCTGAATGTAAAGATTTAACAGAAGCAGTCCGTCTTGCATCAGAAGAGATTGAGGGTGCTTATGCTCTTTGTGTTATGCATAATGATTGCAAAAATACTCTTGTTATTACAAAAAGAAATGCCCCGCTTCTTATAGGAATTGGGGATGGAGAGTATTTTGCTGCATCTGATGTGCCTGCTATTATTAAGCATACTAATAAGGCTGTCTATCTCGAAGATAACCAAATCGCAACTTTAACTCCAGATAGTATGGCAATTATTGATATTAATAAGAACAAAATTTCTCCGAAAATAGAAGTTCTTCCGTGGGAACCTGTTGCTTTAAGCAAAATGGGGTATAAGCATTTTATGCTTAAAGAAATACATGAGCAGCCTGATGTAATTAGAAATATTCTTGTCGGAAGACTTCATGCTCCTGATGAAGAAATTATTCTGAATGAAGTAAATCTTAATAAGGAAAGACTAAGACATCTTCATCGTATACAAATTATAGCCTGCGGTACATCTTTACATGCCGCTATGGTAGGAAAATATTTGATTGAAAGTTTTTGCGGAATTGCTGTTGACGTAGAAGCCTCAAGTGAATATATATACAGAAAGACTGTTACTGATGAGCATACACTTGTCATCGGCGTATCTCAATCAGGTGAAACTGCTGATACGCTTACTGCAATACGTCAGGCAAAAGCTAAAGGTTCACATATTTTAATTATCACTAACAGACCTGACAGTGCTATGGCCAGAGAAGCTGACAGTTTAATTCCTGTTAATGCTGGGATTGAAGTTTCTGTTGCCGCAACAAAATCTTATATTGCTCAGCTTATGGCATTTTATCTTTTATCACTTTATATGGCTGAGGTTAAAGATTCAATTGCATCTTCTACTTTAACATCTTTGAAGGCAGAGTTAATGGTTTTGCCGCAGAAGATTGAGCAAATACTTGCTCATAAGGAAGATATACAATCTGTAGCAAGAGCGTATGCAAATACAAAAGACTTTATTTATATTGCAAGGGGAATAAATTATCCGACTGCTCTTGAAGGGGCTTTGAAACTCAAAGAAATAAGTTATATCAATGCTACGGGTTACCCTGCGGGAGAATTGAAGCACGGACCTATTGCAATGCTTGATGAGACTATGCCTGTTCTTTCAATACTAATGAACGGCTCTGTTTATGACAAACTTCTTTCAAACAGTGAGGAAGCAAAGGCAAGAAATGCAAGAATGATTGCACTGACAAATTCTAAAGATGAAAAACTGAACGATTTGTTTGAACATATAATAAGGGTTCCTGATGTCCAGGAATTGTTCTCGCCGATTATTGCTGTCATACCTTTGCAATTAATTGCTTATTATATTGCAGAATTTTTGGGTAAAGATGTTGACCAGCCGAGAAATCTTGCCAAATCTGTTACGGTTGAATAGAAAAATAATCAAAAATTCTTAAAAAATCCCGAAACAAATTCGGGATTTTTTATACAAATTATTATTAATTAAGACCAAAAATTTTTTTGGCATTTATTGTTGTAATTTCATCAATTTCTTCAAATGAAATCCCGCGAATACTTGCTATTTCTTGGGCGACATATCTTACATAGGCCGGGTGATTTTCTTTTCCTCTATATGGAACAGGGGTAAGGTAGGGTGCATCAGTTTCAAGCAGAAGTTTGTCTAACGGAACTTGTTTTGCAACTTCTTTTACTTTTATTGCATTTTTAAATGTAACAACACCGCCCAAAGCTATATACCAGCCTTGTTTAACGCATTCTTGCATAAATTCTACACTGCCGGAAAAACAATGCATAACTATAGTTGAAGATTTGTTGTGTTCTTGTAAAATGTCAAAAGTGTCTTTGTGCGCTTCTCTATCGTGAATTGATATAGGAAAATTAAGTTCATTAGCAAGTTCTATTTGTTTGATGAAAACTTCTTTTTGCTGATAGTTGAAGCTTTTATCCCAATAATAATCAAGGCCGATTTCTCCGATTCCGACAATTTTTTTATTTTTAGAGTACTCTTTGATTTTGTCAATTAACTTATCTGTCCAGTCTTTTACTTCTGACGGGTGAATACCGAGAAGACCGTATACATCTTCGTATTTATCAGCAATTTCATATACCGTATCAATGTCTGAAAGCGATGCTGCGGGAAGAATTATTTTTTCTACTCCGTTATCTTTTGCTTCTTTTATAATTTCTTCGAGCGTCAAGCCTTCAATCATATTTATATGTGAATGTGTATCTATCATATAGAGATTATAGCATGATTATGTGCTATAATTTATATAGCATGAAAGATATGAATTTAAAAATATCTATAGCTCATTTGTACCCGAAACTTTTGAACCTTTACGGTGATATGGGTAATATTATAACGCTTTTTAAACGCTGTGAATGGCGTGGCATAAATGTTGAATTTGAAGAAATTGGTATCGGTGATTCTATAAAAGAACATGATTTTTATTTTATAGGCGGCGGTCAGGATAAACAGCAGCAGGATGTTGCCGGTGAACTTTATAAAAATAAAGACTTTTTACAGACTGAAAGAGACAGAGGTGCTGTTTTCTTGGGAATTTGCGGCGGGTACCAGCTTTTTGGACATTATTATCAACCTTTTGAAGGCGACAAACTTTTAGGTATAAGTCTAATGGATGCTTATACGGTTGCGGGCAAGAAACGATTTATAGGAAATGTTACGGTAGAAACGGATTTTTTATCTCCTGGGACTCTTGTCGGTTTTGAAAACCATAGTGGTTTGACTTATCTCCAGGGCGATACAACGCCGTTGGGAAAAGTTGTTGTCGGAAACGGGAATAACGGTACTGATAAAAATGAAGGTGCAAGGTATAAAAATGTGTTCGGTACATATTTGCATGGCTCTCTTTTACCTAAAAATCCTCATTTCGCTGATTATCTAATTGAACTTGCTTTAGAAAAAAGATATGGAGAAAAAATTAAACTATCAAATCTTGATGATAATTTAGAGTTAATGGCGCATAATTCACTTGTAGGGAAGGCATATTAATGAGCAGAGAAGCGGTAATGACTTTATATAACAGATGGTGCACAATACCTGATAAAATAAGATTTCTACTTGTAGGCGGGTGGAATGCGGCATTTTCTTATATAATTTTTGCAATTGCAATATATTTAATCGGGCACGAAAATTATCAAATATGCGTTGCTCTTCAGTGGATTATTTCTTCCGTATTTTCTTTTGTCAACCAAAAATTATTCGTATTTTGTACAAAAGGACATTGGGTAAAAGAATATTTTAAATGCTGTACAACGTGGGTCGTAAGCTATATATGCAATGCAATTCTGCTTGAGTTAATTGTAAGATTTATTTCCAATAATGTTTATGTAGGACAGCTTTTTTCAATCTTAATGGCGTCTGTTGTTACCTACATATTGTTTAAGTATTTTGCATTCAGACATCACAAAAAATAATTAAATTTCGTGAATATCAAGTTTGTACCCGAGAATTTCACAGATAAGCACCATTTCTGAAAATTTAAGCGTTCCTTTTTCAATTTTTGCGCGGACATTAAATCTGGAGTATTCTTTACCGCTCAGGACACTCATTCTTCTTGCAAGCTCTGCGATTGTAATTTTGTTGCGGAAAAGCAGAAGTCTTACAAGTTCATTAATATCTGTCTTAGAGTCAATGTCAATATTTATAGCCATTCTTTTATTATAGTTTACATGTTAATACATTGACATTTCTGGTTTAATATATTATAATGTTAATATATATTTAACTAAATAAATAATATTTAACAAAAAATTAAGTAATATTAAGAGGAGTTTTGATTATGAGTTTTTTTACATTAGCTGAAGGAATAGATATTTGGAAATGTAAAAGTTATGCCTTTACGCTGGCAGAAGTCTTAATAACTCTTGGTATTATCGGTATAGTAGCTGCAATGACAATGCCTGCTTTAATTCTAAATCATAGGAAAAAGGTTACTGCGGTCAGATTAAAGCAGTTTTCATCTATTTGGCAGCAGGCTTATTGGGGTGTTTACAATGAGAACGGGACTGAAAATTATTTCGGGTCTCTTGTGGCACTTGATGCACAGTCAGCATTTGATTTTTATAATGAAACTTTCGGGAAATTTATAACAACAACTGAAGTTAAAAAATCTAATTATGGTATTGTCGGGGCTTTGCCAAGCGGTTCCGGTTTTTACTTTTACCGGTGGAATGGTGAATATGAAACATCTGCTCGCACATATCTTACTTTTTGTCCATACTATAATGATTGTGTGGAACTGGCTCAAAATGCTGCCCCTGGTGCGGGGGAAGGAATTGTTGACGGGAAAAAATCATTTGCCTTTTATCTGACCGGTAAAGCACCAACCTATAATTGGAATGGGAAAAGAGAAACACTTTTAGAAAAGTGTTCTTCCGGAGTGAAGGGGTATTGTACAAAATTGATAGAGTTTGACGGCTGGGAAATAAGTAAGGATTATCCATGGTAAAAAAGCGGTTAATTATTTAACCGCTTTTATTATTTCTATAAGTTTTTGAGTAGCTTGTTCTGGTGTATACTTTTCTTGTTCGCCCGTTTCTCGAACCTTATATTCTACAAAGCCTTCATTAATTGTTTTCCCGACGGTTACTCTGAACGGAAAACCTATTAAATCGGCATCTTTAAATTTTACTCCTGCACGTTCATCTCTGTCATCAAGAACAACTTCAATTCCGGCAGAAAGTAAATCCTGATACATCTTTTCTGCAACTTTCATTTGAAGTTCATCATTTATATTAACAGGGACAATAACAACGTGATAAGGAGCTATTGCAATCGGCCATTTTATTCCGTGTTCATCATAGTGGGCTTCTACTGCAGCGGCAGCAGTTCTTGAAATTCCTATTCCATAACATCCCATAACGTAAGGGTGAGTTTTGCCGTTAACATCAGTGTAAACAGCATTCATCGGTTTGGAATATTTTGTACCTAATTTGAATATGTTTCCGACTTCTATACCTTTTGTTACAGATAAAGGCTTACCGCATTGAGGGCATAGTTCTCCCTGCTGTACAAGTCTGATATCCGCATATTCTAGCTGAGCTATTTCTAAATCAGAAAGATTTGCACCTGTCATGTGTTTATCCGTCTGGTTAATGCCGACAACAAAGTTTTTCATATCACGGACGGTTTCATCTGCGATGATTTTAACATCTTTCATCCCTTTCGGCCCGATAAAACCTGGTACGGCATCAAATCCTTTTTCCGCCATTAGTTCTGCAATTTCGGCCGAAGATGCTATTCTTATTTCAATTCCTCCGACTGCATTCATTAATTTTGTTTCTTCGACGGCTTTGTCAGCTCTTATTAATGCAATAACCGGTTTTTTATCAACTATGTATACAAGTGATTTTAAAATCAGCGTGTCAGGAATATTTAAGAACTTGCTTAATTCTTCTATTGAATGTGTATTCGGGGTATCAATTACTTTTGTTTCTTTAAAATAATCTTTTCCGTCTACAATAGCATCTGGCAGGTTAGATATTGCATGATTTGAATTTGCAGAGTAATCGCACTCGTTACAGTAGAAAACATCATTTTCTCCGGCATCTGTGTCTGTGATTACCATAAATTCATGTGATACACTTCCGCCTATGGCTCCGGAATCCGATTGAACCATTTTTGTATCAAGTCCGCATCTTTCAAAAATCTTTTTATAAGCTTTCGCCATATTTTCATATTCTTTGTCAAGTCCGGCTTCATCCAAATCAAAGCTGTAAGCATCTTTCATAATAAATTCACGGCCTCTCAAAAGTCCGTATCTCGGTCTGATTTCATCACGGAATTTTGACTGAATTTGATATAAGTTTACCGGAAGCTGTTTATAGGATTTTAGAACATCGCGAGCAACAGAAGTTATAATCTCTTCGTGAGTCGGTCCAAGACACATATCTCTGTCGTGGCGGTCTTTAAGCCTCATTAATTCTCGGCCGTAAACCTCCCATCTGCCTGATTCTTCCCATAGTTCTTTAGGTTGTACAAAAGGCATTAATAGCTCCTGTGCACCGGCTCTATCCATTTCTTCTCTTACGATATTTTCAATTTTTTTCAAAACTCTCCACATCAACGGCATAAACGTATATATTCCGGGGGCAAGTTTTTTTATAAACCCTGCTCTTCCAAGCATTTTATGAGAGATAACTTCGGCATCTGAAGGGTACTCTCTAAGGGTTTGTATAAACATTTTAGACATTTTCATAAGATTAATTCCTCACTATTTTGGTTCTATTTTAACATAAAAAAAATTAAGCGAGAAACTTATCAAGCTCTTTTTTTACAAGTTTGGCGGAAACAGAGAGGCTGTTATTAAATTTTAACGCATTATTCATGCATTTTACATATTCATCATTTGCATTACGTAGTTTTTGAATTTGCGCTAAAATGTAGTACAAATCGCCGTTTGCACCGCAGTTGTCTATTGATGTTTCCATAATTACGGCGGCATTGTCAAGCTTTCCGGCCTTTGTTAAAATTTTTGCATAAATTTTGTATGCATCAATATCTTTCGGGTTTAATTCAAGCGTTTTATCAAGATTGGACGCAGCAGCCTCAAAGTTTCCCTCCTCGTATTCAATTGATGCCAGATTAAAATATGCCCAGCTGTAATCGGGAGAGAGTTCCAAGACTTTGTTAAATTTTTCTCGTGCCCCGTCGCTGTCGCCCTGTTCTTTTAGTATATTCCCTATATAAAAGTGGGCGTATATATCTTCGTCATTAAGGTCAATTGTTCTTTGAAAATAATATTTTGCCCCATCAAGTTTTCCTTCCTTAAAATAGCAAAGGCCTATAGAAAAGTAAGAATTAGAGTCATTGTTATCTTTTGCCAGTACATTTTCAAAACAGTCAACAGCCTGTTCATATTTTTTTTGATCGGTATATACAAGGCCCAGATTGTAATAAGCATCAACTTCATCAGGAGCAAGTTCAATTGCTTTTTTATATGCTTCTTCTGCTTTATTTAAGTCTTTTAGCTTTTCGTAAGTAATTCCGAGATTGTAAAAAATACCGCTGTCATCGTTGAAAATTTTAGATAAATACAAAAAATGCTGTTTTGCTTCCTCCGGATATCCCAGGTCTAACAACAAAACAGCCAGTTCTCTGCGTGCTTGAAAATTAGTCTGGTCTTCTTTTAAAATATTTTGTAATTCTTCGACTTTATCAATTTTTGACATATATGTATTATAAATCTTTTATAAGATATTGCAAAATTGTTAAAACTTTTATAGAATATAAAAGAATTTGAATAAGAAAAATAAAGAGGAGACTTATGAGATTTTTAACTATAATTTTATCATTATTTTTATTTGTACAGACTGTATCAGCAGAACCATTGAGCGGAAAAGCAAAAACAAAAAGAATTCCTGCGGGAACAAAATTTTCGCTCCAGCTGACAAATCCTGTTTCAACATCCGTAAATCCTGAGGGTACTGAGTTTACAGCAATTTTGCTTAATGATCAAACCTCTGATTCTGATGTAATTCTTCCTATGGGGTCTCTGGTTCGCGGTACAATAAAAAAAATAGAGCAGCCAAAGAGATTTTCAAAGGGCGCTGTTTTGTATCTTGATTTTGACCATGTTGTAACTCCTAACGGCAGACAGCTTCCGTTGACTTTTTCAATTGTAGGGCGTTCTGATTTAACTTACGATGGTGGAATCACTTCATCTCGCGGTTATAAAGATGCATTGAAAGAAAACTGGGAAACTACAAAGGATATTACGGTTACTGCTACTGAATGGGGCGGAGATGTCTTTGATGATGTAATTATCGCCGATCAAATTATGACAGGTGTCGGGGCAATAGGCGGAGCAATAGGCGGCGGAGCTTATTATGCTTATGACTTTTTTGCAGATATGATAAAAAAGGGTAAAGGGGTTGAACTTCATAAGGGAGACATTCTAAACGTTATTCTTGTTGACCCTGTTGATGTCCCGGTTATATAAAGACACAAAGAGATGTTTTAGAATACTTTGATTTTTCGGGCGTACAATAAATCTGCGATAAAGAATTGGAGATAAAACAGCATAAGCCTAACCATTTCGGTTTGTTTAAAATTTTATTCGGCCTGTGGAGTGGCTCTCTTATTTAACCTGATTTCTTCCGCTGTTTTTGGCAGTATATAATCTTTTATCAGCACTTTCTATAATTGCAGATGCCGTATCACCGTCAAACGGGAATGTTGCAACCCCCAAACTTATTGTAACATGTGTTTCTTTATCCCCTGTAAGTTTAAATTTCTTAGAGGCAACACGTTCACAGATTTTTTGAGCGGTAGAAAATGCTTCATCTTTGCTTGTATTTGGCAAAATTATACTCATTTCTTCCCCTCCGTATCTGCAAACTATATCTGTTGCACGTACATTTTTCTTTAGGGTTTGTGCAACCTGTCTTAGCACCGCATCTCCTGACTGATGTCCAAATGTGTCATTAAACTTTTTGAAGAAATCAATATCAATAATTATTAGTGAAAAATTACTGCTGTATCGTTTTGCCTGTTCTACCTGCATTCTGATTTGTTCCTGAAAATATCTGTGGTTATACAGTTCTGTCAAACCATCAGTCGTTGCAAGTATGTATTGCTGCTCGAAATCTCTTGATTTAATAAGATATTTTACTATATATGCAACAGTAAATGCTCCGATTGAAAATATCAAAGGATAAATTAATTCAAGCCAGAGGTTTTCATATTTCATTGCGTAATAAGCTATCAATATATATATAAGATAGGTTGATAAAGACATCATTGATGCCGCAAATGCAGAACTTACTCTTGTTACCACTGATGCAATTAAAAGTGCAAGCAGAATACTTAACGCAATTGTATAACCTTTATTAACTTTTCTGATAAAATTGTTATCAATAATATTGTTTACGTAAGTTGCCTGTACCTCAACCCCGGGATAAATTTTACCTGTAGGAACTGTCTTTATATCAAAAAGACTTGCCGCAGTAGTACCGAAATAAACTATTTTATTTGTAAAATTGTAGTCAAGTTCTGTTTTTTCTCCTTTTACAGCTTTTATAAGCTGATACATAGGGATATATGTGTAAGTTCCGGCGGGGCCGTACCAGTTAAGAATAGCACTGCCGTCATCATCTAAGTATATTTTTCTGTTTCCTATAATGAAGTTTGAATGTTTATCAATTTCGAAATTTGTTTGAGTTTCTCCAAGATAATTAAGGCCTACTCTAAGGGCCAGCTGAGGATAGAATTTATCTTTGTATTTTACAACAAGAGGCATTTTTCTTAGAATACCGTCATCAGAACGTGATACATTTATAATCCCTATATTAGAACTTGCTTTTAAAATTCCCTCGAGTATAAGTCTGCAATTTTTAAAGGTTAATTGGCTAAAATCAATTTTTGAATTATTTTTAACTTCAATACTCATTCTCTCCGGTAAATCGGGTGGAACTCGTAAATCAGCAGACTGGTTATCGAAATTCATTGAAGTAAATATATTGTTATATTTTTTGAAAGCATTTATCAGGGCTTCATCGGCCTGATTTTTACTTTTTAAAGATTTTACAAACATTAAGTCAAATACAACAGATTTCGGACTTTGTTTTTCCAGGTAATTTATAATATTTGCGTAAATATCTCTCGGAAGCGGCCATTCACCGTAAGTATCCAGTATATATTCGTATGTAGCATCGTCAATTGCTACTATTACAATATCATCACTTGCCTTTTTGTGTCCTTGATTTATTAATATGCTCTGGCGCAGGTCAAATGTTCTGTTTTCTATTGTGTCAATAAATGTATTCAAATTTGCATTTTTTAGAATTATAAATGCAAAAATTATAAACAGTATCAGCCCTAACGCATACGATATTTTTTTAAACATAACTCTCTATCTTATTATACATAATCTGTTCTTTCAGTATAATAAAATTTTATCTGTTTGGCAAATTGTAACTTTTTAAATTACTGTTCCGTGTTAAAGGGCTTTGATATACGGCTGTTGGTTATATTCTCAAGTATAAATTTCTTCTCTAATATAAAATTATTTACTTTCAAAATTTCAGTTGAATAAGATAGTTCATCGGGGTTTTGCAAATATCTTAATAAACATTTTTCATGCAGATTCATCTAATAATCACCTTTTATAAAATCTAATAACGGATAACTTTTTTATTATGACAACATTAAGAAAATTTAACATCAGGCATTTGCATGAGATTTTATAGGGACTTATACCGCACTTTACACAAAATATATTCAAAATACAGACATACTGTCATTCCGAACGTCGGATTGACCTCCGTGTTTCGGAATCTCTATATTGATAGACCCTGAAACAAGTTCAGGGAGACATTTAAGATGTTGTCTGGTGTAAACTGCGATATAAGTCCCGTTTTATAATGCTTGCACTTTTTTATTTCTGTTGTATGATATATATAGTCGAAATTATAAAGTAATCAAGTTTGGAATCTTGAGAAAAAGAAAGAGGTTAGAAAAATGAAAAAAGGTATTCATCCCGATTATAAGAAAACAGTTATAAAATGTGTTTGCGGAAACGAGATTGAAACTGGTTCTATCAATGATAATATTACTGTTGAAATCTGCAATCACTGCCACCCGTTCTATACAGGACAACAGAAAATTCTTGACTCTGAAGGTCGTGTTGAAAGATTTAATAAACGTTACGGTAATAAAAAATAACCGGTATCAGAAATTGTTAGAAAAAATTTACAATGTACCACTCTTATTCTTAAGGGTGGTATAATTGTTTCAATAATATGTGGGAGGATTTATGGAAAATAATAACAAACCTGTAGTAAATTTGATTTCAAAACCTGACAATATGCTGAAAACTGTTTATACAGCATGCAGAACATGTTACAGTGCGGATTATCCTATTAATATTTACAACAGTACTGATGATAAGGAAAAAATGCTAAAACTTATAGAAAGAGTTATCTCATCAGGTCATTACTCAACAATCGAACATATTCAGGTAAGTTTTGCTATTTCAAATGTTTCCCGTGCCTGTACTCATCAGCTTGTAAGACACAGACATATGTCTTTTTCCCAAAAATCTCAAAGATATGTTAAAGAAAAAGGACAGTTTGATTATATAATTCCTCCAACAATAGAAAAAAATCCCCAATTAAAAGAAAAATTTATTCAATTTATGGAAAAAATTTCGGAACAGTATCAGGAATTTGTAGATGCTGGCATACCTGCAGAGGATGCTAGATTTGTACTTCCAAATGCTGCATCAAGTTCTATGGTAGCAAGTTTAAATCTCAGGGAAATGATTCATCTTGCTAATTTACGCCTTTGTACACGTGCGCAATATGAAATCAGGACTCTTGTAAAAATGATGTGTGATGAATTAATACAAGAAGAACCTTGGTTGAAGCCTTATCTTGTTCCAAAATGCGAACGTTTAGGTTTTTGCGATGAGGACAAATCCTGTGGGCGTAAACCGAAATTCGAAGAGTTGATATCAAAAGCAGGTGTGTAAAATTTTATGGAATTTTTATTCAATCCTATAATTGTATCTGTAATTTTGCTCTGTATATTGTGCCTATGCAGGGTGAATGTTTTACTTGCGTTAATTGTGTCGGCAATTGTTGCAGGTAAAATTGCAGGAATGCACGCAGGTCAAATTATGGATGTATTTATAGGCGGTATGGGCCAAAATAGCGAAACTGCTTTAAGTTATATTTTACTGGGAACATTTGCCGCTGCTATGGCGCATACCGGTTTAGCAGATGTTCTGGCTAAAAGAATTATTTTACTCATAAAAAGTAATAAATTTATTTTGCTTTTAATATTGACACTTCTGGCCTGTGCATCTCAAAATTTAATACCTGTGCATATTGCTTTTATACCTGTAATAATTCCGCCTTTGATATCTGTTATGAACAGATTGAAACTTGACAGGCGTGCTGTTGCCTGTGCTCTGGCATTCGGTCTTGTAACTCCTTATATTGTTTTCCCTGCTGGCTTCGGGTTAATTTTCCAAAGGCTTCTTGCTGACAATATGACATCTAACGGTATGAAAGTAACTGTTACAGATGTCTGGCATTCTGTTTGGATTTTAGGTCTTGGGCTTTTATTCGGCCTTTTGTGGGCAGTATTTATCTCTTACAGGAAGCCCAGAGAATATGAAAATATTAAGTTCAGGGAAGAAAGGAGACGTTCTTTAAGATTTACCGGAAGTCATTATATAACGCTTCTGGCTGCTATCGCAACATTGGCCGTTCAATTGTGGACAAAATCTTTGCCGCTCGGTGCCTTAATAGGGCTGACTATTATTTTCGGTACACGGGCAATTAATCCTGAAAAAATGGATATTTTAATTAATGAAGGTATAGGTTTAATGGGATATGTTGCTTTTGTAATGCTCGTTGCCGCGGGTTTTGCCGGGGTTCTTAAATCAACCGGAGGAATTGATAATTTGGTAAACGGACTTATTCCTTTTATGATGGGTTCAAAGCTTCTGGCTTCTTTTTTAATGCTTATAGTGGGTTTATTTATAACAATCGGTATCGGAACATCTTTTGGTACAATTCCTATATTGGCGGTTTTGTTTGTTCCGATATTTGTTCATCTGGGTTTTAATCCGATGGAAGCAATTGTTGTATTTGCTTCTGCAGCAGCACTTGGTGATGCCGGTTCTCCGGCTTCCGGAACTACACTTGGGCCTACGGCAGGATTGAATATTGATGGTCAGCATGAGCATATTAAAGATACATGTATTCCGACATTTTTGCATTATAATATTCCGTTAATCATCTTTGCTTTGCTGGCTGTTATACTATTTTAATTATAGTTTTCATTATCATTATTATGAAGAATTTTTATACAGGTCTTGAAAAACTAAAAAAATGGTTTATAATAATAAAAAAAGGAGTGGAAGCATGAACAAAATCTTTACGAACAAGAAAGTC
>CALUVX010000017.1 GCA_944324295.1 Candidatus Gastranaerophilales bacterium | reverse complement strand
TTGGAATATCTAACAAAGCTCAAAAAAATGAAATTAGCTTATCTTCCAATCCTCCTACCTTCTTATCTTCTCAAAAGAAGGCCGCCTTCACCCTTGCTGAAGTCTTGATAACCCTTGGCATAATAGGTGTGGTAGCAGCAATGACAATGCCGTCATTAATTGCAAATTATAAATATAAGGTTTTGGAAAATCAGTTAAAGGCTGCTTATTCCGATTTAAATCAGGCGGCTAAACTTTTTCAGGTTCATAATGATATGTCTGTGAGCGATTATGCCGCAGGAGTTTATCCTGCAAAAGCATTATCAGAATTCAAAAAGGAATTTAACGGAGTTATAAAAACTTCTAATTTAACTTACACTTCTACAGATGATGACGGCAATACTATAGGTGCGGCACCTTATAAATGGTCTAATATAAATGGTAAAGGTAAATATGAATCTAATTGTAATACCGGAGGTTTTTTCTGGGATAAGCAGGGAAGACTGATTTCATTTGATGATTCTCCGGCATCAGGGGTAAATGGTCCTAAAGTTTGTATCGATATAAACGGAGAAAAAGCCCCTAACAGATTCGGAGTTGATTACTTTATATTTATGTTTACAACAGACGGTTATGTAATACCATGGGGGCAGGAGCATAAAACAAATCCTGCAGCTTGTAGCGGAGGTTGGGTTGAAAATTGTGCCATTTCGAAAAATATGTGCAGATATTCTTCCGCTGCATACGAGCAATTTGCCTGTGCTCCATTTGCTTTGATAAACCGGCATCCGACAGATTCCGGCAAAGACTACTGGCATGATTTTGTCAGAGGCAGGTAATATTTAATTACCTGCTGTTCTGTGATTTAAAGATATTTCATGTTTTAAATCTTCAAGAAATTCGGGTTTGTATAAAAAACCGAGATGTGCACCGTTGTTTAATAAAAGCGTTTTTTTGCCAGTACGTATTTTTAGCTGTTTTAGTTGTTTTTGGTTGACTAAATAGTCATCTAATGTATGGTAAATTTTGTAATTTGTACTGTTTTGCAGAAAATCTGATATTGATAATAAACTTGACTCGTTTCTTAAATCTTCCAGAGTTTTTTGTTTATCTGCCAGAAGATATTTCTCTGTGTAATCTCTGTAATTCATGTTGTTAATTGTGTTATAAATATCTGTTTTCTTATTTTTCGGGGTATTTTCGAGTGTAAATATTAAATCAGATAATTTTTGATGCATTATGAATCCTGTTATTAATTTACCTTCTTCTTCCGTAAAAGGAAGGTTTGTTATTTTCAAATCTTTAACTGTATCTTTCATATCTGTTAGTTGAACAACTTTTGCAGCAGTAATGGCTGCTCTGTTTTTCAGGTCATTTGGGTTCTTATTCCATTCTTCACTGTTTTTGTCAACCTGTTCCATTGCGTAAACAAGTTCTACGGGCGGGCAGATTGAAATATATTTTGTGATATTTAAACTATTGTTTTTATACTCACTGTTTGCAAGAAAAAGAGTTGTGAGTGCTCCGAAAGATGTTCCTATAACAGTTTTTCCGCTGAATTTGCAGTTGTATTTATTTTCAAGACTGTTAATAATTGCAGCAGTAACTGTCTTCAGATATTCTGCATCAACCGACGGTATGCCGGGTCTGTAGCCGTCTGGCATACTTTTTACAAATTCCCATTGAAAATGGCTTCCCTGAATTATAACAGAATAACCTTCATCATAAAATATTTTGGCAAGCACGACCGAGTGATGAGAAGTTATGCCCTCGCCGATTGAGGGATAAATTATTGCAACAGGAGAATTTTTATCCTTCTGCATAATATATTTGAATTTGTAATTTTCTTTTTCAGGTGTGATATTTACAGATGAGGTCTTTATTTGTTTGCTGAAACATCTGTTCCATACGGAAAGTTCATTCCATATTGACTTATCCACCTCCGGTAAATCAAAAAGAGCCGTACGCATTGAATCTACAACAGGATTTTGCGGATTGTAATCTTCCAGAAGCATATCTGCCATAAGCTGTGAATTATCAGAATTATAACTTTGTAAAATAATATTATCTATATTATCCCCGCCTTTTACGATATCTGTAATTGTAAGCTTTTCTTCTTTAACTTCTGTTTCTTTGTCTATTCCACGCATATCAAGAGTATTTTCGACAAGTTCAGGGGGATTTTCGGCTTCTTTAAACCCGTTTTCAAGTATTTCTTTTCTATCAAGGTTATTACATTTTATGTAATTGTCTATCCCGTACATTTTTCTTGAAATCTCATAAGGGTCTGCGTATGTGGATTCAACCATTTTTATAAGAGGCTGCATATATGATGTACGGTTAACAGTAAGCCCGGCCTTAACCATCGCAAGTATAGGTGTGCCGACGTAAGTTGTAGGATTTAAAGACGTATCAAGAATTTTGCCTGCAATTCCTCTTGCTGTTGTTCCGTTCATTACCGGCAGAACAATATATGAGCCTGAATTACATTTACATTTTGTCAGGGCCTGTTCCATATCTTCATTAACAGGCTCGAGCTTAAAATATCTTTTTGCAGGATCAAACATTCCGCCTATTCCTATTGTTGTATTGGTTAAAAAACGTACGGTTTCTGTGCAGGATGCTTTAAAATCTTTTTGAATTAAACTGCTTATCAATCTTTTAGGATATTCTATGTTTTTGTATGCTGTTTGAATTCTTTCAATACCATATTCAGGCATTATAGAACACCATAAAGTATGTACCGGGCGGATTGCATATTTGTTTAAACCGAGATTGAATGCAAATACTTTTCTGTTCATTTTTTCGTATTTGTCGGGACCCAGATATATGTACGAATAATCAGGATATTTGCTTTGCAGTTTAACTAATTCTTCTGATATACAAATATTTGATGTGTAAAATAGTATAATTAAAATTGTAAGAAATTTTTTTAGCATTTCTCTCCCGTATAATTGCTGTAAAACGTTTATTATTGTTTTTTACGGATAGGAAAAGTTCATTACTCGTTAGGATATTTTTTGTGATATTATTTTTTATCAGAAAGGTGATTTGGATTTATGAACGAAAAAGAAAAAATGTTAAATGGTCTTTTATATGACGCAAATTATGATAAAGAGCTTGCTGATGAGAGAATAAGATGTAAATGCTTATGTAAAAAATATAATGACCTGTCTCCTGATAAGGCAGAGGAAAGAAAAGAATTATTGAGAGAAATTCTTGGGAAAACCGGCAAAAATTTTTGGATTGAACAGGATTTTTGGTGTGATTACGGCTACAACATAGAATTAGGAGAAAATTTTTACTCAAACCACAATTGCGTAATACTAGATCCTGCAAAAGTTAAATTTGGGGATAATGTGTTTATCGGGCCGTTTTGCGGATTTTATACAGCAGGACATCCTGTTGATGTACAGCAACGGAATGCCGGTCTTGAATATGCAAAACCTATAGCAATCGGCAACAACGTTTGGATAGGCGGGCATGTATGTGTTATGCCCGGAGTTACAATAGGTGATAATGTAGTAATAGGTGCTGGAAGTGTTGTAACAAAAGATATTCCGTCAAATGTAATTGCCGCCGGAACACCGTGTAAAGTTCTGAAGGAAGTTGTAAATAGCTGAATTATATGCAATTTACAACGTTTATGTTGAAAATTGCAGTAACATTTGTTATAATAAATAAGTAACATAATATAATAAGGAGCAAAGTATGAAGAAAATATTACGAAATGTTAATCGGGGGGGGGGCGCTCTGAGCTAACAGAAGGCAAGAAGGCTAGTTTTTTAGTCATCCTGAATTTATTTCAGGATCCCAATAATGGAAGATTGGAAGGTAAGAGGGTAAGAAGATATGCTGTTATCA
>CALUVX010000016.1 GCA_944324295.1 Candidatus Gastranaerophilales bacterium | reverse complement strand
GGTACGAAGAATATCTCGCCAAATATACTCAGAATATTTATAACAAAGAAGAACACGGTTACTATTATGATGTTGCATTTAATGACGGGAGCGGTTTTAGAGCCTATTTAACAGATGATGGGTTAAGAAGTGCATGGATATTTTTCTGTCCTAAATTTAACAAATGTGTTGATGATTCCAACGGATGGGAAAAATATAACGGTATAAATGCATTTTTATTTGCGATATGCCCAAACGGGAAGTTTGTGTCTTCAGGTTACTGCTCAGGAATACCCTCATCCAGAGAAGGTTTAATAAATGGCTGTGCCAATTCGGATCCGCATAGCAGACATGCCTGCACAATGCTGATACAATATGACGGCTGGAAAATAAGCAAAGATTACCCGCAAAGAATTTAGACCAACTCAGATGCACGATAAGAGCTTCTGACAAGCGGACCTATTTGATAATGTTTTATTCCGATTTTTTCAGCAAGAGATTTCAATTTTTCATATTCATCGGGTGTATAGTATTTTGAAACCTCAAAATGAGCTTTTGAAGGCTGAATATACTGCCCGATAGTTAAAATATCGCAGCCGGCATTTTTCAAATCAATCAGGGTCTTTTCAATATCTTCAAATGTTTCGCCTAAACCTATCATCAAACCTGATTTTGTCAAAATATCGCTGTTGCCTTTAACATATTTTAAAACTTCAAGCGAGCAGTCATAATTTCCCTGCGGTCTTGCGGACTTAAACACCTTACGAACAGTTTCAATATTATGGTTGAAAACATCAGGATGCGCCTTAATTATTGTATCAAGAGAATTTTTATTCCCTCTAAAATCAGGAGTTAAAATTTCAATTTTTATATCAGGTGAAATTTTTCTTATTTCATAAATACAATTTGCAAAATGTTCTGCCCCTCCGTCAGGTAAATCATCTCGTGTTACAGAAGTTATTACAGCATATTTCAACCCCAAATCTTTTACTGCTTCCGCAACATGCCGAGGCTCTGTCAAATCCAAAGGCTCGGGACGGTTACAGGTAATATTACAATACCTGCAATTACGTGTACAATTATTCCCCATAATTAAAAAAGTTGCGGTATTTTTCGTATAACATTCATTTTTGTTCGGACAACGGGCATTCTCGCAAACCGTATTCAAACATTTTGTTTTCAAAATTTTTCTGACCGTACGGGTTTTGTCAGTATCTATAATAGGTCTTTTTAAATAATCCGGGAGCCTTGTCTGCATATTTTATATCCTAATACTAAAAACATAATCTTGCAAATTTATATTACAATCTGCGAGATGCCGAAATAAATTCAGCATAACGGAAAAACGTAAATTATAATAGCAAAAATATTGATTTTCATGACTTATAACGTTATAATATAGTTAAGGAAGTAAAATCAGGAGTAATTTTCATGAAAAATTTAATAACACTGTTTTGTTTATTATGTTTTGCAGGCTACGCATACGCAGAAGTCTATGAAGTACCGGGTTCACAAGTCGTTACGGAAGAAGAAGTTCAGGTTCAGCCAAACGAGAATGACAAAGATAAAGCGGAAACAAAGGTTGAACGTAAAAGAATCTGGCGTCATAGAGACCTCAATCCGACAAATACATACTGGAATTTTGGTAAAGTTCCATTCTGGACAGGAACTATCTAGCGCGAGGCGGCAGAGAGCGAAGTGCATTTGCAAAAGTGCAGAATGCACGGAAGCAAATCACGAAGACTCGTTTAACGCCGCCGAGCAAGAAGCGCGAGGCGGCAGAGAGCGGAGTGCATTTATAAAAGTGCAGAATACACGGAAGCAAATCACGAAGACTCATTTTAACGCCACCGAGTAAGAAGCCCGAAGCGGCAGCAAACTACCTGAACAAACATTCAAAAATTCCTTCCGAATAAGTCGGATGCGCAAAGCAGACCTTTTTTAAATCATCTGTGCTTAAGTTATTCTGCATAGCGATTATTATTTGCTGAATTAGAGCCGATGCTTCCTTTGAAACTATATGAGCACCGAGAATTTTTCCGTTATGTGAAAGAATTTTTATAAACCCTTCGGAACAATTATCACAATGCGATTTTCCTATTGCCGAAATAAGCAGATTTGATTTTTTGTAAGTTCCTTCTTCCAAATCCTGCTCGCGTTTCCCAACCCATGCAATTTCAGGACAACCGTAAACGACCGAAGGGACAAGTTCTTCATTAAATTCAATTCCTAAAACCTCAGCCACAGCCTGTTTTATTGCAAAATGCGCAAGCTGTATTTTCCCGCAGGCATCACCTATGCAAGATAAAGCATTATCTAACGGGTTGGGTTTTCTGCCAGTTGCAAGAAGTACAAGTTCAGGCTCAAGGACATCGCCTGATGATAAGTAAACTTTTTTATCCTCTATTTTTTCAACGCTGTTTGAAAGATAAGTTTTTATTTTTTTAGCCTTAAAAATTCTCTCAACCCTTTTCGAAACCTCAATATCCGCAAGAGGCAAGATATGTTCGGCCAGTTCAACAACAGTAACCGCAACATCAAAGGCAGAAAAAATTCTTGCCCATTCAACTCCTATTGCTCCGCTTCCTATTATGAGAATACTTTTAGGAAGAGTCTTCAAATTTAAAATATCATCGGAGCTTAATACAAATTCATGATCAAATCTTAAATTTTCAAAATCTCTTGGTACAGAACCCGTTGCAGTAATGATTTTTTCGCATTCATAAATTTCACTATTTGCAGCAATTTTGCCATTATCTAAAACTTTTGCTTCCGCGTTAACAGTTACAACTCCGGCATTTTTCAGTGAAAGCTCAAGAGATTTTCTCAACTTTTCAACAATTTTATCTTTACGTTCAACAACTTTCGCATAGTCAACTGAAATATCAGAACAATTTATTCCTAAATCAGCAGAACACTTCATTTCATCATAAAGCTCTGCCGAATGTAATATAGCTTTTGTCGGAATGCACCCCTTATTAAGACACACTCCGCCGACTTTATCTTTTTCGAAAAGGACAACAGACATTCCCTTTGCTCTTGCCTGAAATGCTGCTGTATAACCTGCCGGCCCCGCTCCTATTATACCTAAGTTAAAATTCATAATTTCTATCCCTCCCACCAAAGATTTTCAACCTCCCTCAAAAGGGAAGATATAAATTTATCTTGTGTAAACTCTCGGCAATCTAACCTTTAAACGGCAGGTTAATTCGTAATTAATCGTACCAAGAATTTGTGCCCAGTTATCAATAGAATGTTTTTCATCAAGTAATGTAATAATATCTCCCAACTTTGCATCTACTCTGGTTATATCAAACATCATCTGATCCATTGTTATATTACCTACCTGCGGAACATCTTTACCGTTCAAAGAGCCGGAAATTTTATTTGAAAGTCCGCGCGGTACACCGTCAGCATAGCCCAGAGGAACTGTTGCAATTTTTCTCTCTCCATGAGCCGTAAAAGTATGACCATAACTGATACCTTCTCCGTCATGAGCCTCATGAATATTAACTATTCTGGCCTTCAAAGACATTACAGGTTTTAAATCAGGTCTGCGAATCTTGCCGTCTTCCGGCAAATCAGGATAAAGCCCGTAAATTCCTATACCAGCCCTGTACATATTAGAATTCGGCACTTCATAACACATAGCACCTGCAGTATTTAAGATATGAAGAAGCAAACCGTTTGTATCAATTTGTGAAATAACCTTATTCCACCTGTCAATTTGAATTTGCGTTTTTTCTCTGTTTTCGGCATTAGCAAGATGAGTAAATACCCCGCCAAATTCTAAATAATCAGCTTTTCTAACTTCATTAATAAATTCAACTGCTTCATCAATTGAGACACCAATTCTGTTCATACCCGTATCAAGTTTTACATGAACTTTCGGCTTTTTCCCAGTTCTTTCATAAGCCTGTTTGCAGGCCGTTAAGTGTTCTTTTGAGAAAATTGCAATAGTTAAATCCGCTTTAACCGCACTTTCAACAGCCCATACAGGAACAGCTCCGAGAACAAGTATTTCGCAATTAATTTTTGCCTGTCTTAAATCAACACCCTCATCAATAGATGCTACACCCAGCATATCAGCACCCGATGCCAGAAGTGTCGGGGCTATCATAACAGAACCATGCCCGTAAGCATCAGCTTTTACTACTGCTAAAAGTTTAATTCCCTTAGGGGTATTTTTTCTTATAGATTGCATATTATATGCGATATTTTCCAAATTAATCTCAACCCAGCTGTCTCTGTGAATATTTATATTTGTTTGTCTAATGTTTTTCATAATAGCTTTAGTATATAACTAAATTTATTATCGTGCAATTAATTTACCACGGATAATCCTTCTTAATCTCCCAGCTGTCATATTGTATCAACCCACCGCAATATTCACCGGCATGTGCTGATGAATTTGTATTGCATCCTCTGTCCGAATTTAATAAATTTTCACGCGTTTGACCGATTCCAAACATTTCTATCTTTGAAGTATTTGGTTCAATAACCATATCAAACCTATCTTTTCCTAACATATTCGGTTGTTTTTTCCCGTTTAAATCTACTTTTACAAAAATAGCTCCGCCAAATTTGCCGCTGCCATCATTATTAAATTCAAGTCTGACAACAACGCCATCATTCATTATAAAAGATGCTACATTTGATGTTGGGGAACCGCTACTGAGTCCAACCCCGCCACGCGAGTAATATTTATAAAAACAACTTTTATTTGAAGAATCACCGTAACAATATTCAATAATTTTTATATGAGGCTCTAGATACTTTTGAACAAAATTATTCAATGCATCATTTGTCTCATCTGCTTCCAAATTCATTCCGCTGTATTCCCAGCCTGACATATCACCGTATTCCTGCTGTGCCGCAACAAGTGCCTGGCTCAATATGGAATAAGTTCTTTTAAGCTGAGTTACAGTCTGCTTCTTTTGATAATTTGCAATTAATGACGGCATTGTCATTGCAGCTACCACACCGATTATGCCAAGAGTTATTAATACTTCTGCCAGAGTAAATGCGGATTTACATTGACTATTCGACAGGGCTACATGCGTAGCACCCTCTGACAAGGTAAATACCGGCTTTCCCTCCCTGATTAGGGAGGGAATATGGGAGGGTATCAAAGAAGAATTTCTGTTTACCCTCTCCTGTCCTTCGGACATCCTCTCCCAAGAGAGGGAAGGTATATTAAAGCAATCTGTCATCGCGCACCTGTTGCGCGATATTTTTATAACAAATTTTAGATTGCGCAATAAATGCGCAATGACATTACAGAAAATAACTTGACGTCCTGCCCTTTTAAGCCCAGTTAGCTGAGAACGCCCCCCCCCCGATTAATATTTCGTAATAATTTCTTCATACTTTGCTCCCTCTTTATATTATGTTACCTATTTAGTATAACAAATGTTACTGAAATTTTCAATATAAAAGACAATTCAAAGAAAAATATTTGTAATATAATAAAATTATGGACAGACAGGAATTTATTAAAGCAAAACGTATCGTTTTCAAATTCGGAACAAATATTTTAAGAGGGGATGACGGCTATGTATCACTCCCCAGAGTTTTTTCGTTTATTGAAGATCTTGCACGCCTTGCAAGGCAAGGGAAAGAAGTTATTGTAATCACATCAGGCGCTGTAGGTTTAGGTAAAAAAAGACTAGGAATTGAAAGTACCGAAGGTGTAGCCCTAAAACAAGCCTGCGCCGCAATTGGCCAGAGTAAATTAATGTCTATATATGAAACGGGTTTCGACACTTACGGACTTATAGCTTCACAAATTCTTCTTACAGAAGACGATTTTTCATTAAGACAAAGATACTTAAGTCTGAGAACAACATTGAATAAACTTCTGGAACTAGGTGTTGTGCCGATTATTAACCAGAATGATACAGTGTCAACTGTAGAAGTTCATCCGCAATTTGAACATATGCAGGTTTGTTTTTCAGATAACGACAAACTTTCAGCCCTTGTAGCAAGCGAACTTGACGCGGATTTACTCGTTATTCTTTCTGACGTTGAAGGTTTATACGACAAGAACCCGAAAACAAATCCAGATGCAAAAATTATCAGAACTGTCGATGAAGTAACCGAAGATATTCTTGCACTTGGTACAGATGCCTCAGAAGGCGGAAGAGGCGGCATGAGAACAAAACTTAAAGCCGCACAAATCGTTACCAGATTCGGAGGAAAAGTTTTAATAGGAAACGGAAAAATCCCTTATGTAATCAAAAAAATATTTGAAGGTGAAGATATCGGTACAATGTTTTTACCTCAGACAGAAAATTTACCTGACAAAAAACGATGGATTGGTTACGCTACAAATATCATCGGACAGATTGTCGTCAATGACGGGGCCAAAAAAGCCCTGCTTAAGCAAAAAAGCCTGCTTCCAATCGGAGTTTGCGAGGTAATTAATGAATTTAACAAGGGAGATGTTGTGTCTATCCTTGATGAAAAACATAACGAAATTGCACGCGGAATAGTAAATTACAGCTCGGATTCCTGCAGGAAAGTTATCGGATGCCACTCTGATAATATTATGGAAATTCTCGGTTTTAAAAACTATGATGCAATAATTACACGCGACAATATTACATTGTTATAACTCCTCCCTCCCTTTGGGGAGGGAAAAGAGGGAGAGGGTCAGAAGGAAGAAAATGGACTTTATACAAATAGCTAAAAACGCAAAAGAAGCTTCACTAAAAATTGCAGATTTATCTACTGAAATTAAAAATAAAGCATTAATTCAAATAGCAGATGAAATTGAAGCTCACAAAAACGAAATATTTGAAGCCAATAAAAAAGATTTGACCGATGCAGAAAAACTTGTTCAAAACGGCGAGCTTTCAAAATCTACATTCAATCGCCTAAAGCTTGATGATAACAAAATGCGCGATATGATTCAAGGAATTAGAGAGGTCGCAAAACTTGAAGATCCCGTAAACAAAAAACTGCTTGTCCGTGAACTGGACAGCGATTTGACTTTGTATAAAGTTTCCTGCCCTATCGGAGTTCTCGGAATAATCTTTGAGGCAAGACCGGATGTTATTGCCCAAATCTCGTCCCTTGCAATAAAATCCGCAAATGCAGTAATCTTAAAGGGCGGAAAAGAAAGTGTTAATACAAACAAAAAAATTCTTTCCGTTACAAATTCGGCTCTTGAAAAAGTTAAGGAATTTCCCAAAAATGTTGTTCAACAGGTGTTTACACATGAAGATGTTGCCCAAATGCTTCAATGTGATAAATATATAAACCTGCTTATCCCGCGCGGCGGAAACAAACTCGTTAAATTCATTAAAGAAAATACAAAAATTCCCGTTCTAGGACACGCTGACGGAATTTGTCATATATTTGTCGATGAAACCGCTGACCTGGATATGGCAATAAAAGTTGTAACAGATGCAAAAACACAATATCCGAGCGCCTGCAATTCTGTTGAAACACTTTTAATCCACGAAAAATTCCCCAAAATCGACAATCTTCTGGCTGCCTTACAGCTATCGGAAATTCAACTGATTGATAAACCTGAAAGCTGGTCGCATGAATACGGAGATAAAATTCTTTCGTTCAAACTCGTTAAAAATGTTGATGAAGCAATCGAACACATAAACACATACGGTTCAGGCCACACAGACAGCATTATTACAAAAAATATTGAAAATGCAGAAAAGTTTATGAACAAAGTAGATTCAGCAGGAGTATACTTTAATGCATCAACAAGATTTGCAGACGGCTTCCGTTACGGCTTCGGGGCAGAAGTCTGGATTTCCACAAACAAAACCCACGCCAGAGGTCCTGTAGGCTTGGACGGTTTAACCATTTATAAATATAAACTCATCGGCAACGGCAATATTGTAAAAGATTACGTCGACGGAACAAGACATTTTCATCATAAAGATATGTAATTTAAATATCCTGACTGAAAACTCTCATAAACTCAATCTATCGAAATTTTAAATCTGTATTAAATTGTCAAAATATTTATCTTTTTGCTATAATAAATGAGCAGTACGGAGAGGTGTCCGAGTGGTTTAAGGTGCGGATCTCGAAAGTCTGTGAGGGGTAACACTCTCCGTGGGTTCGAATCCCACCCTCTCCGTTTTTTCAAATACAATATGAAAACAAAATTAATTGACAATAATAGTAATGAACTTATTATATTTCTATCCGGATGGGTGTATTTTAATGTCCAGTTTGGTTTCCTAACAATAAACTGTTGCTTAGGCATACTTGCCCAATAACACTAAATATTAGCCGTTGGAAGTTTTATGATATTGAATTTTTAATAAATCAGAACTGGACT
>CALUVX010000015.1 GCA_944324295.1 Candidatus Gastranaerophilales bacterium | reverse complement strand
TTTAGGAAATAGAATGCCTCCAATTAAACGAAAAGAAATTATTGATATCTGCAATGAAAAAAATATTCCTTATATTGGAGTTAAAAGAAAATCTAATGTTTTTGAAATGGAAGATTGTGCTATTAAGTGTGAAGACTGCTTTAAGTATAAAAATGATTTACACAAATAAAAGAAAGACTGCACCTTTAAAAGTGCAGTCTATTTTTTATTCAAATTTTACGTCAGGTAAACTATTAACTATTTCTTGAGTTTTTAAGCTTACAGTCATAACACTTAAAAGTAAGTCTAAAATATAGCGTGGTTGATTATGTTCAGTAGCCCAATCATTCGGATTATTTTCAATACCAGATGCTTTATCTATTTTTATTTGATATCTTTCCATAATCCATTCTACTGGTGAACGACCATTTACTACATAGTTGTAAACTTCAAGAGGAATGTTTTTAATAGTGATATCACTATTGTAAATAATAGTATCTTTTTGGTCTTTTTTAGGGAATTTCATTTTTGATACAGTATAATTACCACAATCGCCCTCAATGACAACACCTTCGGGAGCTTTTTGATTTTCATAATTCAAATGAATATCTGCTAAATCTCGACCAGCTTTAGAAATTTGCCAAAATACTTTTGGTTCATCTATAAGGAAAAGGCGTGGCAATGATTTTTTCAAGTCAGCAGCAAATTCTTGGCGGTATTTTGGTAAATGTAAAAAACCATATACATAGAAGAAAATATCTTCTTTGGTAACTTTATCTCCATATAGTTCTTTTGCTTGATTGAAAATAAAATCAGTAATACCATCATGACGAATGTATTCATTTTGTTCATTATCAAAAAGGCTTTGTTCTACTTTTTCTTTTTGTTCATAATAATATAATGGAAAACATTGTGTCCCACCATTTCCAGTTTTTACATATGTTAAATCTGTTATAGTATTTGTTATAAATACCGTAAAATCTAATCCTCCAACTCCTGAAATACAAATTAAAATATTTTTAAAATCATTAATAGGAAATAAATTTTTAAAAATACCGGGACTTTCTATTAAATTATTATTATAATATAAGTTTTCTTTTTGAAAAGGTTTATGTGTACTAATTATTAAATCTTGAGGGTGATATAAACATTTTATTTTTCTTTTTAAATTATTTTTTAACCCACGTGTCCAACTTATTTTTTGAGGATTGTTTTCAACAAATTTATTTATATCAAAATTCTTATTTGTTTTTAAACTAATACAATATCTATCATATTCATAATTATAAAAATCAATCATATTTTTTATATTAAAAGATACTTTTTCTTTAGAATAATTATAAACCCAAGCATCTCTATTACTTGCTATACCAATAGCATTCAACACAAAAAAACTTTTTGCTTGTTGATTAAATTTTTTATTTGGTTCTAACGTAATATAATTTCCAAAAATTGTATTACGTTGATTAATCCAATCATTTTTTTCATTGGGTTTTAATACTTTTACGGGAAATTTATTGCTCATACAAGATTTAAAATCAGCTATAATCTTCAATTTTTCTTCACGTGATAAATAATCACCTATATCATGATAATAAATTTCAGCTTTTTCATTAGTTTTATTAGGATTTTTTACTAAAACAGTTATTGCTACTCCTGTCATTATATCAAAGACATTTTTTCCTTCTCGTTTAGCACTTTCACCTGATTTTCCTCTAATAGCTCCTCGTAAATTAAAAATATAAATAGAAGAAAATTCTTTTTCTAAACAATTGCGAAAACCATTCATCGCCATTCCATCAAGCCATCCAGAATTAGTAATAAAAGCAATTACACCACCACTTTTATTATCTATTCTATCACTAGCCCAGCGAAAAGCTTTTATATAACTATCATAAATAGATTTACTTAAACTAGTATTAGAATTTTTTACATATGTTTTTTCTAATCTACGTTTTAATTTAGGATAAGATTCATTTTGAGCGTTATCATTTGCCGAGCGTTGTCCTATAGAATACGGCGGATTGCCGATTATAACTTTCATCGGTGTTTTCTTTTGGTCGATAACTCTTTGGGAGTTGCCAGGAAACATATCTGACCAAATGTTAGCAAAGCCATCATCTTCTATTTTTTTTCCATTGGCTATGGTTTCACCAAGTTGGAAGGTATCAGTCAAGCAAATGCCTTCGAATGGAATGTATTTATCTTTTTCTGCCATATCATGGAATGTATTTTCTATATTAATAGATGCAATATAATAGGCGAGCAATACAATTTCATTAGCATGTAGTTCTTTTGTGTATTTACGTACTAAATCTTCTTTTCTGATCAATTCTAATTGTAATAAACGAGTTATAAAAGTACCTGTTCCTGTGAATGGATCTAATATATGAACATTTTCATCACTTAAACCATGTTTTCTGCCAAATTCTTTTTTGAGAATATCATTAACAGAATTTAAGATAAAATCGACTACTTCTATAGGTGTATAAACAATGCCCAATTTTTCTACAGTTTTTTTCAAAGCTAATTTGAAAAATTTATTATATAATTCTATGATTATTTTTTGTTTACCTTCTGCATTATCAACACCTTCACAACCTCTTTTAACTGCTTTATAAAATTTATCCAATTCTTCACGTTCTTTTTCTAATCCTTGATTATCTAATAATGATAAGATTTCACTCATGGATTTAGAAATTGGATTGTTTTTTACAAAAGAGTTATTTTCAAATAATGCTTCAAAAACAGGTTGAGTAATCATATGTTGTGAAAGCATATCAATAGCATCTTCTGTGCTTATATATGGATTGATATTTTTATGCAAACCTTTTAAGAATTTATCAAAAGCCTTTTTATGTTCTCCACCCTTTTGAATTAATTGTTCTATGCGTTCTTTATGACGGCGTGCTATTTCTGCAACATTTTTTGCCCAATCTTCCCAATAGCGTTTAGTGCCAACTTTTTTTACCATTCTAGCGTAAATAGCATTTTGTAATTCTGAAAAATGTAATGTAGTTTGTACATATTCTTTACGTCCTTCATTAACTGTTTCAGTTGTACCTTCTTCTCTAGTACCATAAGGAGTACCATCTGGTTCAGGTGTGCCACCTACTAAAATTTGTTCAGGTTTTGTCTTATTAAGTTCTATTTTGTTGATTTTAGCATCAAAACGGTCATCATGTGCACGCAAGGCATTTAATACGCTCCATACAGTAGAAAAATCTTTGCTTTCTTCTAAAGCAAGTTCGGGCTCTACATTTGGAGGCACTACTACAGGTATAATGATATAACCATATTTTTTATTATAAGTAGAATTTACAGAAGGTCTACGCATGACGCGACCTACAGATTGAACTACATCAACTTGTGAATTTCTTGAGGATAAAAATATAATAGCATCTAATGAAGGAACATCAACGCCTTCAGATAAGCAACGTACATTAGTTAAGATATGGCAATCTGTATTAGATGTATTAGTATTTTTTAACCATTGTAATTTTTCTTCACGTTCAATGGCATTCATTGAGCCATCAACATGCTTAGCTGAAACATTTACAGTTTTTGTTCTTTCTTCTTTAGTTAAAGATGTGTAATAATCGTCAGCATATTTATTAAAAATATTAGTTATTGCTTTTGAAGTTTTTATATTGGAGCAGAAAGCAAGTGCTGTGTGCATAAATCCAGGATCTACTTCTTTTAAATCTAATGAATCTAAAGTCATGCGTTTAGAAAGGGCATTGATACAGCCGATTAATTTAGAAGCACTATCTGTGGAGATTTCTGTGCCTTTATCAGCAATAGCATTTTGAATACTTGCAGGGATTTGGTCTTCACCTATAGTCAA
>CALUVX010000014.1 GCA_944324295.1 Candidatus Gastranaerophilales bacterium | reverse complement strand
ATATGGCAATTATCAACAAAAATATTTTTACACTCTCTAAGGCACTTAATCCCCTGAATGTCGCAATCTGTTATTTCACCGCCATTGCAATACCACAACGGTGCTCTTGTTTTGTCGTCCATTGATGAATTTTTCAACAGAAATTTTTTTGCGTGCCACATTGGGTAACGGAGCGAAAAAGAACATTTGTTTACGGAAAAATTCCTGCACTCTTTTAACACAGATTCTCCGTCCGCCGGCCCTTCAAATTTGCAGTTCAGGACTTCCGTATCTTTTATATTGTACAAAGAACGTTCTTCATCAAATGTTTGGTTTGAAATAATTTTTATCATAGTCAATCCGCTCCTATATTGTATTTTCTGCCGCAAAAAAATCCGCGGCAGAAGTTTTACTTTATTTCAAAAGATAGTAAAAAAATGCACCAAGTTTTTCAACAACCTGAGAAGTGTATTCAGGTTTATCATACAAATCAATATGGCTTGCACCCTTAATTATATGGAATTCTTTTGGTGCAAGTGCTTTATCGTAAGCATTTCTGCTGAAGTATTGAGTATCAGCTCTTTCGCCGACAATAAAACATACGGCCCTCGGTGCAACTGCTTCTAAGTGCATAAATGCATCAAATGCAGCAAGTTTATCAAGGCTTGTAAAAAGAACTTTGTTTACAGATGTCGGATACTGGCATCTGGGAGTTCTATAATACTCAAATGCTTCACGCATAATTACGTTGTTGCCGTAATATTCGTTTTTGAAATTTTCTTCTGTCGGCGGAACATAACCAACATAGAGAGGTTCTGCGCCTCTTGCTTCTTTGGTTCTCTGCTCTGCAACTGCTTTTAAAACTTTATTCAAGTTATCTTCATCATACAATCCGGGATTGCCAAATCTTGCACTATGCCCGGTGTTCCAAGTGCTTATACCAGCTGCAGCTTTAATTCTGTATTCTGTTTGAATTGCACTCATTGTATAACCTGCTCCGGCGCAAACACCCATTGCTCCAATTTTGTCTTCATCAACATAAGAAAGTGATACAAGATAATCAACGGCAGAGCGAATATCTTCAACACGAGAGGTCGGATCTTCAATATATCTCGGCTCTCCTTCACTTTCTCCCTGATGGCTTGCATCAAAAGCAAGTGCAACATACCCTTTTCTTGCAAGATTCCAGGCGTATAGTGATGAACATTGTTCTTTAACCCCGCCGCCCGGATGCGTAACAACAATTGCAGGATATTTTTTGTTTTCATCGAAGCTGTCAGGTAAAAACAACAAGCCCGCAATATTTAAACCCTGTTTTTTAAAAGTAACTTTTTTACCTTCTGTGTAATGTGTGTCATACAAAAATTTTACTGCTTCATTTGTCATGCTTTTTCTCCTTTTTTTCCCGGTTAATAACCTGGTCAATTTGAAAAATCAAATAATCAAGACAATCGATTTTCTTTTGAGAATCGTACAAACAATCAAGAAGGCGGGATTTATGTTTATAGAGAAGTTGAACAAGCATCTTATTATTACCAAGCTCTCTAATTTTAAAAAACTTTTCTATGAACTCATTGGAACAGTCCGCATCTTTCAGATTTTGTAATATGTCTTTATCATTTTTCAAATCCATACAATTCCCTTTCTTATATTTTTATTATTTACGCATTTTTTAAAAATAGCAAATACTTATATTGCATTACAATATATGCCTAAAAAGCATTATAATTTAAGCCGTGGCTATGTATATTTCTCTGCAAAATAACACATGGCTTGATTATATTGTACAGATGGTGTGTGCTTTTGGGGTAACTTTATCTTATTTTTTATCGTCGGAAACAGTTATAGGGAAATATACAGCTTGTTGAATATATACAAAGCTTAAAAACATGTATAAATTAAATCCTGATTATTCAATTCTACAAACTCTTTATAGACATACGGGATATCAATCATAATTTCCCCTTTCTCTATATCCGGAGTTAAATTGAAATCATTCACAAAATTTTGATCTAGCGCAATTTTATACTTACCGGGAGAAATACCTGAAAAATAATAATTTCCGGAATTGTCAACTGTTGAATATGCAACCTCCTGACCTTCCATATCAAAAAGGCTTACTATAAAATCTGTAATGACCATTTTTCTGTTAAATTCATCTTGTATTTTTAGTTTTCCGGAAATATTGCCGACCGTACTTTTTAGCGGAAATTCTACTCTGGTTGTCTTCATCGGCTCAACATATATTGACTGATTTAAATATTTTTCCGGCGACAGGTTCGTATGCAAATTATCTCCGTCTAGTTTAATATCATAATAACCTTTCTCTACACTTTGCAGAGGGCAAAAACCGCTTCTTTTAGTTTTTATAGGCTGACTTTTCCAGGCAACTTTTACCGGAACATTAGGAACTTTTATATCATCTTTGTCAAATATATTATTATGATTTTTATCGATATAAGCTGCTATTTCAACAAAACCCTCGTCAGGAGATGCTGTTCCTATTGATTGCAGACCGCAGTCTGAAAAAGCAAAGGTATCATTAAAGGTAAAGTTAATAGAATGCCTTGTGTTTGCCGGTATATACATATTATTAAACATATAACCCATAGCTGTATTATATTGATAATTAAGACTTATAATCATACCGGTTTTTGTTCTGTATCCTATTGCCGCAGTATATGTACATCCTCCGTCATACCCTTGATATTTATAACCTATACCTAAGGCTAAAATTATTCGTTTAAACTCCGGAAAACGATAATTTAGTTTTATCATATTGTAATCGTTTTTAGTCCCGCCGGATTTATACTGGACAATCTCATGTCCGAGCCCCAGAACGCCTTTATTTTTAGGAAGACGCCAGTTCGTATTACAATATATGTTACTGTAATTGCTTGTAAATCCGTTTGAATATGAATTTGAAGAATTATATTCAGTATTATAAGCATTTCCCATATATCCTGCTTCCAGAGTTAATTTAGAATTTATACTTTTTGATGCGTTTAAATTATAGTAATAATTCAAATTATGCCCGATGCTGTTTTCACCGTATCTTAAATTTCCGTTGAGTCTGAGTTTCGCCAAATTAAACAGGTTGGCTCCGGCGTTAATATATGCCTCATCAAAGGTTGTAATTCCTCCGCTATAACGGTTGTCAAGATTGGAAAAATATCTCGTATAGCGCATATTTGCATTGAATTTCTCACGGGTGTAACTGTAAGCCGCTTCTGCGCCAAGCCTGTCGCTAATAAACCCCGAATCAGAACCTGCTACATAATAATTTGGTGATTGCTGATAGAGCCTTAGTTTTAGAGTTGAATTGTTGTAGCCAAAAATATTTTCCAGAGATAATGAGTACCCGGGATTGTATCCGGAAGCATTGTAGTTGAAATCCCGCATTAGAGATAGTCCGGCAAGAGCATTGAGTTTATAAAACTCATTTTTATATAGATTCAAAGTGTTAATTAAACTTACACCCTCCATAGTATTTGGATTACGGTAAACACCGGAGGATAGTATGGAATAATCATTATATAAATTAGTTAAAAATATGGCATCATCATTTTTTTTGATAATTTTATCGTAAATCAGCTTTGTATCAAGAGTCATATTATCAGTTATTCCATACTGCCTGCAGCCGCCGACTACAAACTTTTTAGAAGTCATCTGGTAAATATAACCGTTTGAACTGAACAGTCTGTTGTTAAACCCGGAAATTCCAGTAAAAATACGATGCTTTGACTCTCCCTTTTTTAAAAAGTTGTTGATTGAAGAATTATCAGTTTTTTCATATTCATTATAATCTGATAACTGTGCACCTATAAGCATTGTTCCTATGGAATTATAATTATCTTTGAAGCCGGAAACCTGACCTAATTCATAGTAATATTTATCTTGCCATTTATTTTTATAAGAAAAACTCAGACCGCCAAATGAAAAAAACTGCTGCGTATAGTTATTTGTATTAAAATTTAGAGCATAATCACCATCGTATAATTTACCTTTCAAGCACATTCTTGTATTATTATTAAACATTACATTATTCTGTGTTGCATTTAAGTACACCTGCTTTGCAGAATCATTCATCATAGAGTTGCTTACTTCAAACGTATCAAAAGACAGTTTGCCTTTTTCTTTCGGCTGTAAAATGTTTTTCCCCTCTGTTTCTTCCTGCGCTGTCTCCGTAGTTTCCTTTATAATATATTTGTTTTGAACTTTTACGCATAAAGTACTGTTATCAATCGTGAATTCGGAATTAAAAATACGCTCTGCAATACTTTTATCAATATAAAACTCGTTAATTTCTATAATACCTTCTTTTTGAAACTTAAATGAAGCTGAAATAGAAGTATTATTTAAAAAAATTCCGCTTCTGTTTATAAAAATATTTTCACCATCAAAGTTAGAAAATGACAGTTCTTTCTGAGAATGATTTACTTCTGCCGGTAAATTAAAAATTTTTGCTATTTGTTTGACCGGAAGGTATATCTTATCATCAGAAAGCATCATTACTTCGATATCATAATAATCTGCACCATTTACTTCCATAGAAGTTATTGTTGTCTGTTCATCCTGTGCAAATGCACAGCAAAAACCGGTTAAAAATAACAGTACTAAAAGTATAAAAAACTTCATCAGGGTTTCCTATATATAATTAGGGTTATTACGGCCTCATAAACCCCTGCCAAATCTTCTCCTATAGAATATGTATTACCAAGAGGGGTATTGGATATTGTTTGTGAAACATTCATATCCTGCACTCCTCCGCTTAAAATCCGACAGCAAAGCTCTCCTCTATAGTTTAAAGGTTTTATATCATATGATGAGGTATTAATAACAGGGTATGCTATTATATTAGGGTTTTTGGACAGGCTGCCGGACATAATATCAAAGACTGCGTTGGATTCAGGCAGACGGTCTTTATTTCCAAGCATAAGATATAGTTTATCATTATTCATCACATAGGCATTTTTCATTCCGCCAAGTGTATCTATACTTCCGGATAAAATAAAATCATAAGTATTATCATCACCATTGGTCTTGATATTAAATACCGCCTCCAAACCTGATTGGAATCCGTTTTCCGGATTTATTACACTGTTATTTTTTGAAGAAGGTACAGTTTTTACAATAGCGGCAGAAGGAATAACGGTTGTAATTACGCTGTCCATTACTGCAGCGCCGGAGCATACCGGCGCTGAAAGTAATAGTAATAAAAAGATAATAAAACGATTTTTCATCACATAATATCCTATGTTGTAGTATCTGTTAATGTTATATGAGCCTCATAGGTTCCTGCATTATCGTCAAATGAGTATGTTGTTGAATCAACAGAAGAGGATATCGTAGTCGTTGCAGTGGTTATTCCGGGGTTTGCCTTAAACTCATACTGGCTTTTGCTGTCATTATATTGAGGTTCAACACCTTCCGTTGCACCGCCGATTGTAATACCTGTTACAGGATAGGCAATTGCGTTTGCATTGTTGGATGGAACTGCGGTTCCGGTTTTAATATCAGTTAGAGAAGCAACTGCTGGCTTTTTAGTTGTATTAGTAAGTATCACATATACAACACCGGCTTTTTTAAAGAATGCCTGTTCAAAACCGCTGGCTGTGTCTGCCTTTGCTGTAAGATATAAATCAATTTCATCATTTGCGCGGATTGTAAATATTGATGAAAAAGCGCTGTCTAAATTACCTGTTGCAGGGTCAATAGTTTTTGTCTGAATGTCAGTTTCTGCTTTAATATCAACAAAAGGCGCCAGGGTTGCACGTAAAATTTGTGTATCAAAAGTTTCTGCGTGTGCACACATACAAGATGCGCATAAAACTAAAAGTGATGTGAACAATTTTGTTTTCTTCATGTGTTGTTTTCTCCTTAAATTGAATTACTTACTCTAAACGAAATCTCTTTTATAAGATTTTTATTTTCTCCTTTTTCGTTTTTGTAGGTTAAAATAACTTTTAGAATATAATCTCCCTCTTCCAGATTATCGGGTATTAAACCGGTTTCTTCAAAAATTCCGTTCGCCCTTATAGTATTGCTGTTCATATTGAATTCTTGTATTAATTTTTTATCCTTAATAATCTGTGCTTTTCCGTGATAGCGCACCTTGCTGTTACCGCATGCAGAAAGCTTCATGCGGTATACCAAATTTTTATTATCTTTTTCAACCGTTAAATCATTGAATGAACCGGCTTTTACAAAACGCCCTTTATCAACATAAATCGGAATACCAAGCCTTGTTTTTACAATAAGCTTTGTATTTACATTCTTATTTTTATTTGGCAGCATAATTTCCTTTACAGCCACATCTTCAATAAACATTACCATTCTTGACTCACCGTCAGGCAGGCTTTTTAAATCAGTAAATGTAACCCGGACTAATTGCGGAATACCATTTTTTAGAGTAAATTCGTTCGGAACAAATCTTGCATGCGGAATAAGATTATCAGGATTATCAGAATCGCCAATTGCGTTCATCTTACCTTCATCAGTTATTGTGAAATATTCCGGGTAAATTTTATACCTTATAGTTTCATTTTTATCAGCCTGTACACTAAATGATGTTGTAAGATAATTTCCGTTGCTTTTGTTAGCATTTAGTTCAATTAAAGTAGGTGCTATTTTTACTGCAGCCTGAACCTGACAGATTGTTGTCATGTAAAGTAAAACCATAATTGTTAGCAATTTTTGCATATCATTCCCTCTCCATAATATAAATTATCGGATTTTGTCTTACACCATCTTTGATATACCTGTCTTTATCCGTGTTTCTGAATGAATATTCAATAACAAGACTCGTTGGAATATTGTTGCCCTGCTCAAAACCCTTGACCGTTGAACCGCCTTTTGCAAGAAGATAACGCTTGTTAGGTAAAATGTTGGTTAGATTCTGTTCGCAGCTTGCAATATTACCTGTATAACTTTTTATCTGAAATGAATATTCCCCGTCCAGTAAACCGATATTAGAAGTATCCAACCATAAAACCCAATTTGTGTTGGAAGTTAAATCAAGCCTGATGTCGTTCTTGTTTTTTACTGAAATCTGCTTATTGAAAACATCGTCTTCACTCAATACAATATAAGGGTCTCCGCTGAAAGATGATATAGATTGTTTTTCATCTACTACAAAAGTAAAGACAAAATCACATTCATACTCTTGAATTAAACTTGTTCTGTTAACAAATTTTAAAGGAATAGAATAAGTACCTGCCGGAAGTTCACTGATGTTTTCTATACGCAGATTTATATTTTTTTGCGCGGTTCTTGTAAAATCAATATCACCCAGACTGTCAATATAAAATAATTGCATGCCGGTATTGCTTAGCTGGTATGACTGCCCATCACATATAAGGAATAATTTACTTACCGGGATTCTAATATTAGAATCCTCATTATTAGTTATATATGGTTCAAGAGCCGTTGCAAAAAGTCTGGAAATCCCGATCTGAGGATATGTTAAATTAACGCCGGCCGTTATGGAAGACGACATAATAACAGGCATACCAAGCAGTTCTGCCCGCATAAACATTTCCGCTCTGGCTGATGGAGATATTATTATCATTGATATAAGAAATATAAAGTGAATTATTTTTTTCATTCCAAATGAAATCCTCAAGTCTATTAATTTATAAAATTTCTTTTTAAATAAAAAAATAGATGTATGCATAAAACAGTATGATAATTTGCTAAATAGCCTGTTAGGGAATTTATATTTTAT
>CALUVX010000013.1 GCA_944324295.1 Candidatus Gastranaerophilales bacterium | reverse complement strand
CGGGGCAGGTGTTAACACAGGTTTAACTATTGCCGGTACTGTTAATAATACAAATGGTTCATTGGATGTTCGTAATAACAGCGGTAAACTGCTTGTTGATACTACAGGTATTATAAATTCTAACGGTAATGTGTTGTATGTTCAAAACAATGGCACTGGCGGTATGGATATTCAAGGTAAAGTAAAGAATACCAATGCAGGCGCTTATATTTTGTTCAATAACCAGCTTTCCGATATGAAAATAGGAAGTTCCGGAGTTGCTAACAATATTCAATCAAATGCTGATGTTAATATTAATGTTACAGGTGGCAGCCTTTTGAATAACGGCGTAAATAATGTTTTGATTGCTACAACAAATGGTGCTGACTTAAATATTGGTGTTACAAATGGTTCTATCGGTACTGATTTGGGTAATCAAGACGGAAACTATACCGGTATATGGCAGGCCCAAAGAGATTTGAATAAATCCCTAAATATCGCTGTTGACGGTGCTGTTACTGCAACAAGCACAGGTACAAATTCAGCAGCTAATATTGCAAGTATTAATAAAGATTTAAAAGTAAACAGAATTTCTTCAGAAGGCAGAACAACACTTCTTGCTGATTCTTCAAACAGCGGAAATACTGCATATAATATTTTAAACGCTTCTACTGACACTTCAAAACCAAATGTTGAAGGTAATGGTGTTTCTTTAATAGCAAGCGGTACTATTGGTGCAGCTAATAAAGCTTTGACTTTCAGACAAAATGGTGCAAATGTTCAAATTGCATACGATGATCCTTCTGACGGACATCATGTTGTAGATTATCAGAACAATTCTACTAACGGTGTTGATATGCTGGCTATTGGTGATATCAATGTTAAAGGTATGGATGCTGATAACGGAGATAAACTTGATACAAATGTCGGCGGTTTGATTTCCCGTGAAGGCTCTGTTAATGCAGAATTTTCTGGTGATACATATATCAGAGAAACAACTGCAGCAGATCAGGTTAAATTAACTACACGCGGTTCAGCAATTTATATTGATCACCTTGGAGAAGCTCCTTCTTATAATTCTCACAATGATTATTTTGGACCCGGAAGCACTATTCATCCTGAAAAAGCTGTTATTACAGCACTTGATTTAGGACATAATTCTTATCCTGGTGATCCTGCAGATTCTACCATTGTAGTTAAAAATGGTACAATTAGAGGTCAGGGAGAAGGCAGACCTGCTCATGAACAGGATGTAACACTTGTAGCTGATAATATTTATGCTGGCGGTTACTACTTTAATATGGGCAAACACAGAGGTGAAGTTGCCGATTCAGATCCTTTAAGATTCAATCCTTCAACTGTAATTGAAGATAGTACTACAAATACTTTTACAAATGCTAATGATCCTGACACACCAATTTCTATCAGAGGTAAAGCGGTAAGACCTGAAGATGTTACTGCAATCGGTAGAGAAGAAGACGAACGTAATTACTATTACGGCGGCAGCTCTCAAGGTAATGATGAGGGTTATGACGGTGTTAAAGATGATGACGGCGGTTATGTTGACAATCCTTCAACAGATGAACAGGGTGATGAAAATGATGATGATAACTTAGTTGTTCCTAAAGATGAAGAAGATGTTGTCGATACTGATAATGATACTGATACTGACATAGATACCGATACTGACACGGATACGGATATGGATACCGACATGGATACAGATACCGATACCGACACTGATGTCGATAATGATACCGATACAGATATGGATACTGATACGGATAACGATACGGACAATGACACTGATACCGATGTAGACAGTGATTCAGATACCGATACCGACACTGATACCGATACCGATACTGATACTGACACTGATATAGACAGTGATACAGATACCGACACCGACACTGATGTCGATAATGATACCGATACCGATACAGATATGGATACTGATACGGATAACGATACGGATGATGATACTGATACAGATATGGACAGTGATTCAGATACTGATACTGACAGTGATACCGATACCGATTCGGATACTGATACGGATATAGACAATGATACGGATACTGATTCAGATACCGATATTGATAATGATACAGACAATGATAATGACAACGACAGTGATATGGATAACGATATGGACACTGATACTGATAATGACACGGATAATGACACAGATACGGATGTTGATCCAGATCCGGATCCAGAACCGGAACCAGAACCTGAGCCTGAGCCAGAACCAGAGCCGGAACCAGAAAGACCAAATGTACCATCTGATATTGGTGCACAACTCTACAAACAGCGTGTTGTAAGCGACAGAGTAGATTCAATAGATAAACGTCAATTTATGAGATTTGATGCGGATCAAAATCAAAACATAATAACATTTGAATCAACTGATGATGTTGTCGCAATATCAGATATATCAAGAGGCGGTGTATCTCTTAAACACAACAAAAAGTTAAAAGTCGGAGATATTGTTCCTGTACATCTAACTTACGGAGATTTGGAAATCAACGCAAATGTTAAAATTGTATCAGCAAGCGATGTCAAAGCTGGCGGTAAGTTTATAGACCTTGATCAGGCAACGGCTAACAAGTTATTATACTTGAGCCTGTTAGAAAAAGACCAGCCAATAGCTCAAACAATTCAGAACATATCAACAACGTCAATTGATGAATAAAAATAATAAGAAATAAATGCCATCTTAACTGGATGGCATTTTTTATAATTATTCAATTAAAACCTTGTCCGGATTAATTTTTACAAAATCCCATTTTTTTGTACTGAACAAACCTTTATCGGTAATTTTTAATTCAGGGATCACGGGTAAAGACAAAAAGCTCATTGTCATAAAGGCATCATCTAATGTGCATCCCAGATTTTTAATCGCTTTATTCAGTTCTTCACAATGGCTGACAACATATTCAAAATCTTTGTCAGAAATTAATCCTGCAATCGGCAGCGGAAGCTTTGCGATAACTTTACCGTCTTTTACAACAACTTTACCGCCCTGCATTTTTACAAGTTCGACCGCCGCAGTATACATATCAAAATCATTTGTGCCTACGATAATCATGTTATGTGAATCGTGTGCAACGGTAGAAGCTATTGCGCCTGATTTGAGGTTAAATCCTTTTACAAACCCTTTTCCTATATTTCCTGTTGCTCTGTGGCGTTCCATTACAAGAATTTTTAAAGTATCTGTATCTATATTACTGTTTAAAAGTCCGTTTTCAAATTTTGCTTCACATACAGAAGATTTTGTAACAAGCTGATGAGGAATAATCTCAATTGTATTTACAAATTTGGAATTTCCTTTTATTTCAAAATCTTTTTTCTCTATCCAGTGGACATTTATAGAGCTTCTTACAGACGGTTTTTCAAATTTTGTAAAGGATTTTAAAAGTTCTCCGTGTTCTGCGACAACTTTACCGTCTTTTATAACAATATCAGGTTTAAAGCTTTTCAAATCAGGTAATACAAGTAAATCAGCTCTATAGCCGGGAGCTATTGCCCCCTGATTTTTTAGCCCGAAATATTCTGCAGTGTTAAGACTTCCGATTTGAACTGCTTTTATGACGTCAACGCCTGCATCTACCGCGCGTCTTACCATATCATTGATATGAACTTTCAAATCTTTAGGGTGCCTGTCGTCAGTTACAAACATACATTTCCGCGTATTTTTTTCTTTTAAAACCGGTATAAGGGCATCCAAATCTTTTGCGGCAGTACCTTCTCTTATCATAATATACATTCCGAGGCGAATTTTTTCTATTGCTTCGTCAGGGGTAGTACATTCATGGTCTGATTTAACTCCGCTTGCGACATAAGCACATAAATCTTTCCCGCTCAAAAACGGGGCATGTCCGTCAATTCTTTTATCTTTTTCTTTTGCAAGGTCTAATTTTGCAAGAACATTTTTATCAAGATTTAACAGTCCGGAGTAATTCATCATCTCTGCAATTCCGAGAACCCATGGGCTGTCTATTAAAAGCGCAAGGTCATAACTGTTCAAGTCAAAACCTGATGTTTCATAAGGAGTTGCCGGAACGCAGGATGGAAGCATAGTATATACATTTAGCGGGAGATTTTTAACAGCTTCATGCATATAACTTATCCCGTGAAGCCCGAGAACATTAGAAATTTCATGCGGATCCGTAATAACTGTTGTAGTCCCGCAGGGAACAACGGTTTTGGCAAATTCATGCGGAAGAAGCATTGAACTTTCGAGATGTACATGGCCGTCAATAAAGGCCGGTGATACGTAAGCTCCGTTTACGTTAATCTCTTTTTTCCCTTCATAATTGTTTCCGATACCTGCTATTACACCATCTGAAACGGCAATATCTGCTTTATGAATTTCTTCGGATAGAACGTTTATTATATTTGCATTTTTTATAACTAAATCAGCTTTTTCAAGTCCGCGTGCGACTTTTATTATTTTTTCCAGTTTAGACATAATTTTCTTTCTTTTTATATACTTTCTTCATTCAAGTCAAAGTTTTCAGAGTTGACTTCTCTTAAAAATTCAATCCAACAGTTGTAGTAGTCTGCAAGAGCGTATGTGTAACCCGCTACTATTGATCTGTAGGATTGTTCCATTACTATAAGGGTTGTTAAAGAGGCTTTTCCGCTTGCATAATTCTTTTGTGCAACTCTTATCATATCTTTTGAATTTTTTATAAGGTTATCATTATAGTAATTCAAATTAATTTTTGCGGTAACAAATTTTTCGTACGCGCTGTTTAAGTCATTTATTGCCTTATTTTTTACTGACAGGTAATGCAGTTCTGCCTGGTTTACTTCGGTTTTTGCATTTTGAATTTCAGGGCCGTAAGAGTAAAAAAGCGGGATATTTACTATATTTGCTCCTGCATAAGCTCCGTTTGTAAAGGAGCCGGATTCACTCATCCCTTTTGTCATAAAACCGTAACCACCTTGGATTTCTATATCCGGGACTCTTTGACGGCTGACATATACCAGATTTTTCTTTGCAACGTCAATTTGCTGCTCTGCAATTTTTATATCATATCTGTTTTTGAGTGAACTTTCTTTTATTGAGTCAAAGGAAGGGAGTTTGGCAAGCGGTTTGGGGCTTAAAAGTGCTATAAAGTCTTCTTTGTCCGAAAAGTTATCATCTTCTGCATCATATTGTACTCCGCTTGTGTTATTGGCATTTATTGCCTTATTAAAATTATACATTGCACTTTTTACATTGGCTTTTTGAGTATTTACCTGAATAACAAGCTGATCAAGGGCTATTTCTGTCTGAATTACATCAATTTCTTCAACTTCATCTGCTGCGACACGTTTTTTTGCGATAGCCAGAAGGTCATTAAGTAACTTACGGCGTTGTTCAAGAACGTTTAAAATTTCTTTTGCCGCAACAAGATTTACATAGGCTTCTCTGACATCCATTTTTAAATAGAATTTTACGTAATCTAAATTTTGTTTTTCAAGCTCCAGGTTTGATTGAGCTAATTTTTTTCTTGCATCACGTTTCGCAATTTCTATTTTTTCGCTCAAACCTGCTGTCTGCGGATTCCCACGCCCTATATCAACGATATTAAAAAATGTATTGATTTCGGGGTTTTGCAGTCTGTTTGCGGCTTTTACCGAATTGATCGCTTTATCTATGTTCATTTTAGAAGACTGGTAATCTATATTATTTTCAAGAGCAATATTAAGAGCCTCTTGAAGCGAAATTTTTTCAACTTTTTTTTCAGCAAAACATGCAGGGCAAATTAGTAATATTAAAATAAGTATTACCAGTTTTTTCATATATAAAATTATATCATTAATAATTTTTTCTTGTATAATAAAAAAGTAAAATTTGTTATTTAGGAAGGTGGTAGAAATTATGTTTGAAGTAGATAAAGAAAAATGTATTCATTGCGGCTTGTGTGTGAAGGACTGTTCCGCAAATGCTCTTAATTTTAATGAAGATAAATTTCCGGAAATTGATGAGAAAAAGTGTTTTAAATGCCAGCACTGTCTTGCTGTTTGTCCTGTCGGGGCAATATCGGTCTGCGGTAAAAATCCCGAAAATTCAGATAAAATTTATTTCCAAAATTCCGAAATGATTTTGAATTTGATTAAATCAAGAAAAAGTTACAGACATTATAAGCAGGAAAATCTTGCGCAGGCTAAAGTGCAGAAGTTGAAAGATATGCTGAAGTATGTGCCGACCGGATGTAATTTTCATAAACTTCATTTTGCATTTATTGATGATATTGAAGTTATGAACGAATTTCGTTCTTACGTTAATCAAAAAGTCCTTGATGCATTAACCAAAAAACCTGTTAAAGCTATTGCAAATAAACTTAGCAGATATACAAAAGCTTTCTTAAACGGTGAAGATATAATATTCAGAGGAGCGCCTCACATGGTAGTTGTCTCAACACCTGTAGATGCACCCTGTTATAATGTTGATCCAATGATTGCGCTAAGCTATTTTGAACTTTATGCCCAGAGTATGAATGTCGGTACCTGCTGGTGCGGTCTTGCAGAATTTTGTCTTCTTGTTATGCCTGAGTTATCGGATTATTTAAAAATTCCTACGGGTTACAAGGCTTCTTATGTAATGCTTTTTGGTGAACCTGATATAAAATTTGCACGAACTGTTCAGCCTGAACCATTTGAGATTGAATCTGTTCAAAAAGGCGAATTTAGAAAACTGAAATTTAAAGAAAAAATTCAAAGATATTTTTGGAATTTGAAATAAAAAAAAACGGCATCACGCCGTTTTTTTATTCAGAATATTTTCTTGTCATAATAACATTTCCATGTTCATCAAAGGCTTTGTCTCTCAACCAGTGTGCAATCAATTTGCCCTCCGGTGTATATATAAAAGTTTCCTCTTTTGAGACTCTAAGTCCCATATTTACCAGCTTGCCGGATGTTGAATATTTGTAAGATTTGTAAGGATATTCAAGCCCATCTTTTTCTTCCGTATAAATAAGTTTTCCGTTTTTTGCATAATACCATACGTGATATTTATCGTTGTTATACATTACGGCATAGGTTGAATCAGAGAAAAACGCCAGAATTCTGTCTTTAAGTTCAACATTGCCTTTTAAAAAATATTTTAAATTTTCACTGTTATTTTTATCAGTAATATTTTCTGCAACAAGAAAAGCATTGAGTTTTTTCTGCGGGGTCTGTAAAAGCTCCTCCCTTGCAGATTGTACGTTATAATTAACACCGCCTGTTAAAATTGTTTCGGCCTGAACAGGAATTATTGAGAATATTACGATAATTAACAGAAAATATTTCAACATACAGATATTATTAATGATTTTTTTGTGCCAAGTCAAGGATTTTTATAATATTACACACTCGGGTAATTGCCAAAACCTAAAGATGCATATTAAATATAATTAAATCTTTTTCATACTTCCAGCTATTCTTAATTCCAACGGAGCCTTGCGGCTCCTTTTTTTTGGGAGCGTGCCGCTCCACCCGTCAATTGAGTTTTGTATAAATTTTGCTCGGCTAAGCTAAAGAAGAAGCGTGCCGCTCCACCCGCTAATCGTGTTTTGTATAAATTTTGCTTGGCTAAGCTAAAGAAGAAGCGTGTTGCTCTACCGGTCAACTGGATTTTGTATAAATTTTGTTTGCCCTAAACTAAAGAGAAAGCGTGCTACTCCCCATAAAGCTAATTGCAAAAATTTTAATATTTTTATGTTAATATTATAAAAAAACAGAAAGGATTTTATGAAAAAATTAATACTGATTTTTGGTCTTTTATTAATGTGTTCACCTGTGTTTGCTGCTGATATGAAGCCTGTTTTGAATAACACTCAGCTTTTGTATTCGCCGAAAGAAAATGTTTTTTCTGTCGGTGCACCTGCTGACGGTAAAATTTCCCTTTCTAAAAGAACATCTACAGGAACAGGGAATTATTCAATTTACTCTTATAATAATAACGAGGTTATGCTCGGTTCAAATTATGAATTTTTGTTTAACGGGCGTCTAATATCCTGTCATAACGCGGATTTAAAGATTTTTGAAGTAGTTTATAACGGCAAAATCTTTGTAGAAAAAGAATTGACAGAAGGTCAAATTAAAGAAATTTTTCCTGATGCCGAAATTTTGTTAATTTCACATTTTGTTGATAAAAAAATTACCGTAAGAAAACCTGCATTTGAGAAAAAAGATTTTCTTCTTTTAAATGATACGGATGAATATTTCCATAAGTATTCGTTCCATCCGCAAAGCGTGAAATATTCGCCTGTTGCAGGTTTGTTTAAAGCTTCTTCAATCGGGAAAATTACATTTTCACACTTTGGACAGGACAAATATACAATTTATGTAAAAAATAATTTCGGGAAGCAAAAATAATGATAAATTCAGTTACTTCAACTCCTGTACAACAAAATGATAACAGGCGGAAACTTCATAAAAATCTGGTATCTGCAACTGGCTATACCGCAGCAGGGCTTGGGACTATCTGTGGAGTTACTGGTCTGAAAAGCGTTAAATTTTCAAATAAAATGAAGATTCATAAATACAGTGCCTGGCTTGCTGCTGTGGCAACAGCTCTGCATATAGGAATAGCAGAAGGGCTGGACAAATTTTTCTATAAAAAGTCTTAGTTTAAAAGAATTTGCCGATTTGATACAGATTTTGCTGTGCTTTTCTTAGAAAATCCGTGCAATCTGAGTGGTTTTCAATTTCTTCGTATGCTCTGAATTCAAGTGCATCAGCGACGATTTTTACAATATTGTGTGTGTCGTAAATTTTACCAAGTAGCCATGGGCTTGAAATTGTCGCAAAATATGTTATAATCAAAATATAGGGAAGAGCCCTAAAGGTGGGCTAGACCTTTAGAGCTTTCTTCGTTTCCCTATAACCAGATTAATATAATTTCAAGAACCGTTATAATTACCGTTATAACGGTTCTTATTATATTATCAAGCATATCATCACCTCCTTTGGCCTATTTCTTCGTAAACAGTGTGTGCCATGGAGGGATTGGAAACGTTCCCTTAATAAAATAATATTAAAAAAGAAAAATATTGTAAATATTATTAAAAATATGATTTATGCAGCGCATGATTTACAAGTTGAGTGTCTATGCTCCGTATAACTCTTGACGTTTTTTGAGCACAACAGGATTTTTCAGGTATTCATCGTATTTGTTGCGCATATTAATGTAGCCTTTTGGTGAAATTTCTATTATTCTGTCGGCAACGGTTTGGATTAACTGGTAATCCTGCGATGTAAAAAGTATTGTACCGGGGAAATCTATCATTGCATTGTTTAGTGCAGTAATGGCTTCCAAATCAAGATGGTTTGTAGGTTCGTCAAAAATCATTACGTTAGCTTCAGCTATCATCATTTTGGCAAACAGACAGCGGACTTTTTCGCCTCCTGAAAGGACATTAACTTTTTTATCCGCATCATCGCCTGAAAAAAGCATTCTGCCCAAATACCCGCGTAAAAAGTTTACGTGCTGGTCGGGCGAATACTGTGCAAGCCACTGCATAATAGTTAAATTATTTTCAAAATAGAAGTTGTTATCTTTCGGGAAATATGAATGTGTTGCTGTTACTCCCCAGATAACTTCGCCGCTGTCGGGTTTTACGCGATTCTCTAAAATATCAAAAAGGTTTGAGATTATAAACGGGTCGCGGGCTATGAATGCAACTTTTTCTCCCTGATTAATTTCAAAACTCAAATTTTTAATTAAAAGTTCACCATCAACGGTTTTGTTGAGGTTTTTAACCTGAAGAACGTCTTTGCCGGGGATTTTGTTATACGTAAATCTAATTCTCGGGTATTGTCTTGATGATGGTTTAATTTCTTCAAGCGACAATTTATCAAGCATATTTTTTCTGGAAGTTGCCTGTTTAGCTTTAGAGGCGTTTGCACTGAAACGGGCAATAAAGGCTTTTAATTCTTCCATTTTTTCTTCGGTTTTCTTATTCTGTTCTTCTTTTTGCTTTTTAATCAGCTGGCTTGCCTGCGACCAGAAAGAGT
>CALUVX010000012.1 GCA_944324295.1 Candidatus Gastranaerophilales bacterium | reverse complement strand
CGCAATAATCAATAAAAAGTCCATAAAGTTTTATACCTTATCCTTTTCTATTTTTTAATAATACACGCAATGCCCGATACATATATCCTATCGAGCCTCAAACTATTTAACTATTTAAATAAATTCTATTGCATATATTTCCAAAAAATATTTACCTACTACATCTGTCAACATCATACCATGAGAATAGTTTTTTGTATAGTATATATTTAAAATTTGATACATATATCAGAGATTTACAAAAATCATTAAAAGTATTATACTAACAATTGTTAATAAGGAGAGACATTATGGAAATTAAAGTTTCACTAGACGTAAAAGACACACCCACAGAAGTTTTGGTTATCAACAAATTTGAAGGAGAAAAAACTTCACAGGATATTGCAAATACTTATGCAGTAGAAAAAGACCATTTCGAAGGCAAATTCGGACAGACTTATCTTTTACATACGCTTGGACAAATTCCGGCAGATAAGATATTAATTGTTGGTTTCGGCAAAAAAGAAGAATTTGACCATAACAAAATGAGAGAAGCTGTTGCAAAAGCCGTAAAAAAATTACATCAAATTAAAGCTAAAAAAGCAATCTTCGATTTTGACATAAACGCTGATTACGGCAAATCTGCCGCAATCGGGGCAATGATAGCTGATTATGCTTATGACAAATATAAATCAGAAAAGGCACATCATCTTGATGAAATTACTTTTGCAAAATTTTCACAAAATGAAGTTCAAGAAGGTATTATTTTCGGAGAATCTATGAAATTTACAAGAGATCTTGCAAACACTCCGGCACAAATTGCAACACCTTCAAAACTTGCCGAAATTGCAAAGGGATTGGAAGGAATTGAAACCAAAGTTTTTGATAAAGAAAAAATCGAAAGAATGGGAATGGGTGCCTATCTGGCTGTAGGTCAGGGAAGTATTCAGCCGCCAAAATTCATTCATATGAAATATACAGGCAAAAACGTTAAGAAAAAAATTGCACTTATCGGTAAAGGAATATGTTTTGACTCCGGCGGATTGGATATTAAACCGGCATCATCAATGCTCACAATGAAAGATGATATGTCAGGAGCTGCATGTATACTCGGTGTAATGAAAGCTTTATCAAAGTTACAACCTGATATGGAAGTTCACGGAATAATTGCAGCCTGCGAAAATATGCCGTCAGGCTCATCTTACAAACCGGGCGATATCTTAACAGCTAAAAACGGTAAAACAATTGAAGTTGATAATACTGATGCAGAAGGCCGATTAACTCTTGCAGATGCTCTCTGTTATGCATGCGAGCTCGGAGTTGATGAAGTAATTGATATTGCAACACTTACCGGTGCCTGCATGGTAGCCCTCGGGACAGTTGCATCAGGTATTATGGGTAATGACGAAGAAATGATTGAAAGATTGATACAAACCGCAAAAGATTCCGGCGAAACTTACTGGCAGCTGCCTATGTTCAAGGAATACAAAGACAGTTTGAAATCAGATATTGCTGATATGAAAAACACAGGTTCGCGTTACGGCGGTGCCTCAGCAGCAGGCGTATTTTTACAGGAATTTGTAAAAGATACAAAATGGTGCCACATAGATATTGCAGGTACTGCATATCTTGAAAAACCGCAGAAAGAATTTATCGCAGGTGCAACAGGCGCAGGCGTCAGAACTCTTTTGAACTATGTAACTGGGAAATAGTTATTAAGAAGATAAGAGGGTAAGATGATAGGAAGATAAGCCTGTTTTCTTTGAATCAGTCTAAATGAAATTTTCACAATATTAATAGGTCGGGCTAAAGCCCCACCTATGTATTTAATACATTAACCAATTGTTTTAATGGAATACCTAATTCCTTGACGCATGAACTCCAATTATTTACATAAGCGTAATACATTGATTATAACAGGATTTCAGCTATTTAAAAATCTATGTTTACATTTCGTTACATATAAAAATTTTAATATTTTTATGTTCGTGAATGAGATATAATTTTGCTTATCATTAAATTATTTAAATGATTAAACAAGAAAAATTCGACATATTTAAACAGGCCCTATCCAGAGCATTTGCCAAATTGGCAGCCGGGACTTCTGCAACAACAGTTGCATCTTCATACGATATCCCACCCGCAATTATAAGTGGAATTCGTAACGGGAAAAAAGATCCGCAGATGTCAACTTTTTATAGAATAGCGGAAGCGTATGACAAAGATCCTGCGGAATTTACGGCCATGGTATTTGCGGAACTGCCAAAAGGTTTTATGTTTGCAGACGAATAAAGTCATTTCTCAAAATATTTTTCTAAACTGTCAGCTATAGCTTTTGCATACTGTTTTTGAAACTCGGGGTTAATCAAATTTGCGTTATCTTCGGGATTAATAAGATATGAAACTTCAATTAAAAGACTCAATGCATTTGTATTTCTGACAACAGCCAAACTGCCCTGACGAACCTTATCATTCGGAACACCAATTTCTGACACAACCGTATCCATAATTATATCTGCAAGAGGTTTAGCTTGATTATAGTAGTAATAAATACTTGTGCCGCTGTTTTTATTAGGATCTGCACCGTCAGGCAGAGCATTTCCATGAATACTTATAAATACAACAGCATCACCATAATTTGCGATTTCAACCCTGTCTTTAAGGCTTACATAATTATCACCCTTTCTTGTCATAATAACACGGGCACCGCGTTTTTTAAGCTCCGCTTCTACTAACTTTGCAATAGAAAGGTTAATATCTTTTTCTTTATCCCCAAGGCAACCTATACCGCCGGCCTCATCACCGCCATGTCCAGCATCTATTGCAATTCTTATATTATGCAAAGGACGCCAGGAATTTGTTATTATAGGTTTTCTAATTTTCAATATAAAATCATTTCCGCTGTATTCCCCGCTGTAGCCTATCAATTTTCTGCCGCTTAGTGCGTCTTTTACCGGGAAATTAAAGATATAGGTATCATTTTCACTATCTTTTACATTGTAAAATTTCATCAAAAACGGATCACCCTCAACCATTTCAAACGGAACCTGTTTATTTAGATGAAAAACAAACGTAAAATAATCATTTCCGTCTATATATTCATAACCGCTTAATTGTGCCAACTCATAATTCGTTGAATTATCTGCTTTTACATTTGTCTTTGATATCCAGCCGTATTTATCTTTCCCGAGCACAACACGGTAAAAACCGTCTTTCTCTCCGTCAACCCATAACTTAATATCTTTTGGCAAATGCGCAATCCTGTTAATACCACTGTCAACAGGAGTAGAGCGTAAAGGCGCGTCATCTGTAGTTACCGAAATCGTTTTTTGAGAACTATACGGCAAAAACACAGAAGGCATAAGACCTGACGATTTTATAACAGGTTTTGTAATCACAAAAATTTCTCGTTGTTCTCCGGATTGTAAAACAAAAGTGTTTGAACCGTTATTTAAAGGTACAACGTAAGCAAAAGCTCCCGAAGGATGTATCGGAACATTCTCTCCGTTAACCGTTAAAGGAGCATTTGACGAACCTATAAAAAATGTTGACTTTGCATTTATAACAACATCATTTTTTTTAGGATAAACAACGTCAAATGCAAAAACTTGACTGCCTATTAATACCAACCCCAACAATAATAATAATTTTTTCATACAAACATTATACTACAAAGTTAAAATTATTTAATATTTAAATATTTTACTATTCCTTATGCTAAAATAAAAAAATAAAGAGGGATATGTTTTGAGAGAAAGATTACGAAAAAGAGAGCCGGAAAACGAACTGGAAAAACGCAGCAAAACTTTTGATAAAATAATGGGATTTTTGCACATATTTTTTGCCGTTTTTATGACACTTTTAATAATATATTTGTTTTTTATCATGGTCGTAGATGTCGGCAAATACAGAGCAAGAGCAAAGAGTCAGAGAGTCGGAAGAATATTCTCAATGCGCGGAGATATTTATGACCGAAACGGAATTAAACTTGCGACTGATAAGGTATACTCAGATGTTTATGCTCACCCTGCGGATTATGACCATTCTCCGGAAGAACTTGCAAAACTTCTGGCTCCGCTTTTGAAAATGCCCAAAGATGTACTTTTACAAAAACTAAAAAAACCTGGTCCTGTAATTACCTTAAAAAAAGATATTGACAGATCAACCGCAAAAGAGATTGCAAAACTTCATCTAAGGGAAATCAGTTTAGGGAAGAAAAATACAAGAGAATATCCGCAAGGGACCCTTGCTGCACACGTTTTAGGGTATTACAATTTTGACGCGGATATTGCAAACGGTGTTGAATACACTGCAAAAGACAGACTTGAACATGTTATCAATACGGTAAAATTCCAAAAAACCCGCGACGGCAAAATTATATATGATTTTACAACAGACCCTGTTGCAACAACTACAAACCCGAAGGGGGAAGATGTAATCTTAACCATTGATGCTGCCATTCAGCATATTTGTGAAAAAGAAATAGAAAAAATGGTTAAAGAGAAAGAAGCCGAACGCGGAACAGTAATTGTTATGAATCCTAAAAACGGTGAAATTTTGGCCTATGCGGTCTATCCTACATTCGACCCGAACAATTACAAAAAAGCAACACCTCAGCAGTTAAAGAACTGGACGCTTACTGATGTTTTCCCGCCCGGATCGACTTTCAAAACAATAACTGTTGCGAGTGCAATGGATTTAGGAAAAATTAATGAACATTCAACCGTTCTTGATACTGGAAAAACGACAATCGGAAAGTGGGAAATCAAAAACTACGACTATGATATCCGCCCTTATCCGGGAAATATTTCTCTTGAATATCTTTTTGAACATTCCAGCAACATAGGCTCAATAAATATTGCTAAAACAATGTCCCCTATGGAATTTTACGGAGTATTAAAAAAATTCGGTTTTGGTTCTAAAACCGGCATAGATTTACCTGGTGAATCTTCGGGCTTGCTGCCATACTGGACATACTGGGATCAGGGGATTCATGCAACAATGTCTTACGGCTACGGTACCTCTGTTACAGCAATTCAAATGATTTCGGCTGTGCAGGCTCTTGCAAATAACGGGGTAAAAATTACTCCGCACATTATAAAATATTCTCAGGAAGAATATGATAATAAAATTCATCACACTCAGGTAGTAAAACCGGAAACTGCTCAAGCAATTACAAGACTTTTAGCGGCCGCAATAAATAACGGAAAAACAATTATAAAAATGGATAAATATAATCTTGCCGCAAAAACGGGAACTTCCAGAAAGCCTAAAGAAGGCGGCTCCGGTTATACTCCTTATATGTATACATCAACAATAGGCTATTTCCCGGCATCTGACCCGCAGGTATTGATATATGTTATGGTTGATAGTGCAAAGGTCGGAGCAATTTGGGGGAATACCGTTGCCGGACCGGTTTTCCACGAAGTAGCAACCCAGGTTGCGCGAATAATGAATATAAAACCCGACAAAGTTACCCCGAAACAAAAGAAACAGACAAAGGAGATATAAATGAAACTTGATGAACTTATTGAATATTTAGACTACAAAGATTTAATCAACTTTAAAAACATAGATATAACCGGAATTTCTTACAATTCTAAAACAACGAAAAAGGGCGATATATTTGTATGTCTTGTAGGAGAGCACACTGACGGCCATGAATTTGCGCTCGGAGCAATAGAAAACGGTGCTGCGGCACTGCTTGTAGAAAAAAAAGTTGAAGGGACGAAAGTTCCACAGGTTGTTGTATCTTCAACCCGCCATAAAATTGCGGATATTGCAGACAGGTTTTATTCTAGCCCTTCAAAGGGATTAAACCTGATAGGAATTACGGGAACTAACGGTAAAACAACAGTTACTCACCTGATACAGAAAATTTTTGAAGAAAACGGGCAAAAATGTGCACTTATCGGTACTTTAGGGTATAAATTATCATCAAACGGAGAATATAGAGATGCAAAACACACAACCCCGCAAGCACCGGAATTACAGGCAACCTTGAGAATGATTAAGGATGTCGAAAAAATTGATAATGTTGTTATGGAAGTAAGTTCACATGCTCTTGATCAAAACAGAGTCGGCGGATGCAGATTTAACGGGGCTGTATTTACTAATTTAACACAAGACCATCTGGATTATCATATTACAATGGATAATTATTTTAAGGCAAAAGCTCTTTTATTCGAACATCTTACTGAAGGGGATTTTGCGGTAATAAATGCAGATGATGAATACGGCGACAGATTTATAAGTGTTGTGCCGGAAGATGTAAGAATTTATACTTATGGTGTAAAACAACAGAGTGATGTTATGGCAAAAGATATAAACTTCTCTTTAAATGGAGCTGAATTTACTCTTGTTGTTGGTTCACATGCCCAAATGGAAGAACAGACAAACGAAAAAACACCTAAAGAATACAAAGTCAATCTTCACATGAACGGGATGTTCAGTGTTTATAATGTTCTTGCTGCAGTAACAACAGCACTTGCACTGGGAATAGAAATTGAAGTAGCTCTAAAAGCACTTCAAAATGTTAAAGGGGTTGCAGGAAGATTTGAAGTTGTTGTAAAAAAACCTCTTGTAATTGTTGATTACGCCCACACTCCTGACGGACTGGAAAATGTTTTAAAATCGGCCAGAGAAATCACCCCTCAAGACGGAAAACTTATTTGTCTCTTCGGCTGCGGCGGCGACAGAGATGCGACTAAACGTCCAAAAATGGGAGCAATTGCAGAGCGTCTTGCTGATAAAATAGTTATAACAAGTGATAACCCAAGAAGCGAAGATCCGCAGGCTATCATAACAGATATAATTGCAGGCTTGAAATCTGTCAATACCGAAAGCGTAATTGTTGAACCTGATAGAGGAACAGCTATTGCACTTTTAAAAACAATTGCAAACAACAATGATGTTGTGGTTATTGCGGGCAAAGGACATGAGGACTATCAAATATTGAAGGATAAAACAATCCATTTCGATGACAGAGAAGAGGCACGAAAAGTATTTGAAGGTAGCGTTATATAGAAAATACCCTCCCCTTGAGGGAGGGTCGAAATCTATGATTTCGGGGAGGGGTATTGAAAACAAAACTATTAATAGAACAGCATTTTCATGGATGTTTCGGGATTGATTTTAATACTGCAGCAGTTGATGATGTGTTATATCTTTCCAAAGAAATCTTAAAATACGGTATAGGAGGAATTTTCCCGACACTTGTAACTGATTCTGTCGAAAACATACAACGGGCAATTTCAATAATCAAAAAGGCTTCAAAACAGCAAACTTCCACGATGGCCAAAATACTCGGAATACATTTGGAAGGCATATTTCTTAACCCTGAAACAAAAGAAATTCATAATTCAGAATATTTTTTAGAGCCGACAATAGAAAATTATAAACTGATTGAAGATGATTTTATAAAAATCGTAACTCTTGCCCCCGAGCTTGACAAAGGACTTTTGGATTATCTGTCTGATAAGAATATAAAAATTCAGGCGGGGCATTGTGTTGGCGGAAATTTAACGGGCTGTACCGGAGCAACCCATCTTTTTAATGCAATGTCGGGAATTACCCATAGAGGGAAATCAACTGCCCTTTCTGCCCTGGTAAATGATAATATTTATACAGAGATTATTGGCGATGGTGTTCATGTTTCTGATGAAGCATTGAAATTAACATTTAAGTCAAAACCTTTTGATAAAGTAATTTTGGTAAGTGATAGCCTGCCAATAACCAGGAGTGAATTGAAAGAAATGATTTTTGCAGGCGAAAAAATCTATTATGATGGGGTAAAAGCGACATCAAAAGAAGGAACTATTGCCGGAAGCACGACTCTTTTACCTGATATTATAAAACGCCTTGCAAAACACGGATTGTTCAATGCGGAATACATAAACAATCCTTATAAATATCATAATATCGATTTGGAAGGTTCTATTGAGTGGGATGATGAATGGAATATAAAAAACGTCTACTTGCCATAGTCCCCGCCAATGCTGTAATCCTTATACGGTTGAATTTTATTATAGTTCAAAATGTAATTTAAATTCCCTTCACTATCCATAAAATTAATTTTATTTTGCTGAACCTGGAAAGTAAAAACATCAGAACCAGTCCTGTTTGGACCTTTAGGACCGTTTGTATCAACCATTATGCGTCCGCATCTGGATGATGTATGGGATGTGGTTTGATAACTGCCGTCAGGATTTTTAATATAATTTCCGTTACTGTCAGTATCAATTGATTCCCAATTATAAAAACAGCTGCCGGGACTTGTAGTTTCCCGTGTTAAACTAACAATTGAACCGTCATTTAATAGCATTGCAGTCGGGAATAATCCCCTACTGGCGTTTTGCCCGCTGCCATTATTTACGGCCTCAGGATATTTTATTTTATAAGATAAATTACATTTTTGCTTGCCATTTTGTTTACACAATACAGCCTCGTTAAAATATTTTGAAAAGTCAGCTATAATCTCCTCACTTGTTTTTGAATAATCCATTAAAGTTGAATTATCCCCAAGAGACTCATTATCTGTATTATATGCGTTAATTGCATTCATAATAACAGAGTATGACCTTTTCGCACGTGTAACAAGCTCTTTTTCTTTATAATTTGCAATTAGACTCGGCATAGTCATTGCAGCAATAACCCCAATAACTCCAAGAGTAATTAAGACTTCTGCCAGGGTAAATGCGGTTTTCTTTTTTAGTGAATAGTTGAAGGGTGAAACGATGTTACTTCCCTCCCTAATTAGTGAGGGACTAAGGGTGGGTATAAAGTTTCGATTTACCCTCTCCTGTCCTACGGACACCCTCTCCCGGGAGAGGGAATAAATATTAGAGCAATCTGTCATCACGGATTTATTTCGCGATCTTTCATTAATAAATTTTAGATTGCGCAACAGGTGCGCGATGACATCAAAGTAAATGACTTGACGTCCTACCTTCTTGCCTTCTGTACGGCCTAGAAACGCCCCCCCCCCGACTTAACAATTTGTAATAAATCTTTCATATTCAGCTCCTTCTTATTATAAGTATATATAACAGTATAAATATTTTAACATATTTATTCTTTGTTTTCAAGTTATTGATGTATAATAAGTTTATGAAAAGCGATAGTATAAAAAAGGGAATAGCAAGAACTCCGCACCGCGGACTTTTAATGGCAACCGGTGTAAGTAAAAAAAATATGAATGCTCCTTTTATCGGGATAGCAAGTTCATTTTCGGATTTAGTCCCGGGACATATAGGAATGCGGGATCTTGAACGCCAGATTGAAAAAGGAATTCACACAGGCGGAGGACAGGCCTTTGTTTTCGGTGTTCCTGCGGTATGCGACGGAATTGCAATGGGGCATTGCGGAATGAGATATTCTCTGCCTTCAAGAGATTTGATTGCGGACTGTATAGAAACTGTTGCAGAAGCTCATCAGCTTGACGGAATTGTATTACTTTCAAATTGCGACAAAATTACCCCCGGAATGCTAATCGGCGCTTTGCGTTTAAATATTCCCGCAATTCTTGTAACTGCAGGCCCTATGCTTGACGGAGAATGCAGAGAACAACACAAGCTCACAATGGTTACAGGCTCTTTTGAAGCTGTCGGAAGATTCAGAAAAGGAGAAATAACAGAAGAAGAACTTCTTGCACTTGAAGAAGAATCCTGCCCGTCAGCAGGCTCCTGTCAAGGAATGTACACAGCTAACACAATGGCGTGCCTTGCAGAAGTTATGGGAATGAGCCTTCCTTACTGTGCATCAGCTTCGGCAGTTTCTTCTAAAAAAAGAAGAATTGCATTTGACAGCGGTATTCAAATTGTAGAACTTGTAAAACAAAATTTGAAACCGTCAGATATTATAACAAGGGAAAGTTTAAGAAATGCAATTATTGCAGATTTGGCACTCGGCGGTTCTACAAACACGTTCTTACATATTCTTGCAATTGCAAACGCCGGAAACATAGATATTACACTTAATGACTTTGAAGAATTAAGCAAAAAAATTCACCAAATAGTAAAGATTAACCCGTCATCAACCCTTACAATGGCTGATTTTCATAATGCCGGCGGAGTACCGGCTGTTCTAAAATCACTAAATGCAGGTGAAG
>CALUVX010000011.1 GCA_944324295.1 Candidatus Gastranaerophilales bacterium | reverse complement strand
TCGAGTCTCTTCATGCCCAAATTTTTCTGATAATTCTAAGACACTTTTAAAAGTGTCTTTTATATTTTACAGGAATGTATTCAAATGATATATCCAATAAATTGTATCAATTATAATACCCCGAATAACAGAAACATTACTTTTCAAGGACTAAATTCAAACATCAGGAGATTATCTCCTTTAAACTCTTATATGAATAAGGTGTTTGACAGATTTACTTACATATCTAAAAACAGATGGTTCCCAGCGGACAAAACATTAAAACCTTATTTAAAAACAGGAGAAATTCAAAACGGCAAATCTAAAATCCCCTTCTGGGAAATAAACCCTAACAATTCAAAAAAATATATTATATTTTACCATGGTTTGGGGCAAAATATTTCGACAAACCAGCCGATGTACAAAAAGATAATTGACAAAGGCTATGGCGTTTTGGCACCGGAATATGTTTCATTCGACAAAACCGATTTATCCGGAAAAACAATAAAACAAAAGACGCATTCCGTTATAGAATACTTACATAAAAAAGGAATAAAAGATAAAAATATCGGAGTTATAGGCTTTAGTATGGGGAGTTTTCCGGCAATTGAAACATCTTTCAGAAATAAAGACTTAAAATTTTTGGTATTAATATCTCCCTTCAATTCTTTAAAAAATGAAGTTGGAGTTCTTACAAAGGGTTCTACGGTAAAACTGCCTAAACTTATAAAATACGGAATTGACAAATTTCCGTTTATATTAAAGCATCTTGACAGCATTTTTAAAACAAAAGCAAAAATGCAAAAAATCAAATCACCTGTCTACGTAATACAATCAGCAAATGACAAAATAGTTCCTCAAAAATCCAGCGAAGAACTGGCTAAAAGAGCCGTAAATTTAAAGGAATTAATTGTTGTTGAAAAAGGCGGCCATAATATTGAACATTATAAACTTGAGGCCTTCAACAATCTGGCTAATATTTAATTTTATTAAACCCTTTTTCCGACACAATGGTATTCAAAACCACGTTGTTTTAGGCGTTCAGCATCATACTGATTTCTTCCATCAAATATAATCGGCGCTTTTAGTAAAGCCTTCATTTTGTCAAAATCAGGGCGTCTAAATTCATTCCATTCAGTTAAAAGAAGTATACAATCAGCATCTTCAAGTGCATCGTAAGCATTCTTTGCATAAGTAATTTTATCTCCCCAGATATTTTTAGCCTGTTCAAAACCTTTTGGGTCGAAAGCTTTAATCTTCGCCCCAAATTCTAAAAGAGCATTAATTATTGTAATAGAAGGAGACATTCTCATATCATTAGTTTTGGGTTTAAAAGTCAGACCCCAGACAGCAAACGTTTTATTAGACAAATCCATGCCGAAACGTCCAAGCAGTTTATTTATAAATATTACCCTTTGTTCTTTATTAACTTCATCAGCAGCCTCAATTAAACGATACCCGCAATTATTATCCTTTGCGGTTTTAAGAAGGGCCTTTACATCTTTCGGGAAGCAGCTTCCGCCATAACCTAAGCCGGGAAACAAAAATTGAGAGCCGATACGTTTATCGGAACACATTCCGATACGCACCATCTCTGCATCTGCACCGACTGCTTCGCATATATTTGCAATTTCATTTGCATAAGAAATCTTTATTGCCAAAAATGAATTTGCGGCATATTTTGTCATCTCTGCGGATTTAACATCCATAATAACAAATCTGCTTGCCGTTCTGAAAAACGGGGCATAAACTTCCTGCATAATTGCAGTTGCTTTAGGAGAATTTGAACCTATTACAACTCTGTCAGGTTTTAAAAAATCATCAACTGCCGCACCCTGTTTCAAAAATTCCGGGTTTGATACTACATCAAATTCTCCGTCATAATACTTTCGGATAGTTTCTGCAACTTTATCTGCCGTTCCAACAGGCACTGTTGATTTATCAACTATTACTTTATATCCGTCAATTGCTTTACCAATACTTTCGGCAACAGTCATTACGTATCGCATATCTGCGGAACCGTCTTCACTTTGCGGAGTTCCGACTGCAATAAAACAAACCAGAGACTGTTTAACAGCATTATCCAAATCCGATGAAAATTTTAATCTTCCTTCTGCAACATTTGCCTTTATAAGCTCTTCCAAACCGGGTTCATAAATCGGTACTATACCTTCATTGAGTTTTTTTAATTTTTCCAGATCGTTATCTACACATATTACATCATTTCCCATATCTGCAAGACATGTTCCGGCAACTAATCCTACATATCCTGTACCGATTACACAAATCTTCATTTCTACTCCGTCTCCTTAAATATTCTTAATAACCAAATAATAACACAAAAAATATTTTTATGTGATAATAAAATAAGAATGAGGTAAGGGAGCTTTTAACCTCATAGGGATAATTATAAATTAAAAAGGAATAGCGAATGGAATACAAACTGCAAAAAACATCTTCGAAAGATGCTTTCAATTATAAATACTTACTGGGTAAAATCTATCCTTATATTAAACCTGTTTTGCCCCGTGCAATTCTTAACCTTATAATTGCAATTCCTTTAGGGCTTTTAGACGGTGTTGTGGCCCTTTCGCTAAAGCCATACCTTGATTTTGTAGTGAACGGAAATCCTGAACACACATGGACATTTTTAGGGATAACAGTTTATTCGCAAGCCTTTCTTGCCGCAATAATTCCATTTGGTATTGTTGCCTTTGCATTATTTCAGGGGATTTTAAAATATTTAAGCAACTATTTAACAGACTGGACAGGACAAAAAATTTCAATGTCTTTGAAAAAAGATTTATTTAAAAAGTTGACTTCCATGGATCCTCAATTTTTTGATATAAATTCATCCGGAATTGTTTTAACAAGATTTTTAACCGATCCGGATACTGCATCAAAAAATATCATTGATATGTTAAAATCCTTTATTGCAACCTTTTTCGGGCTAATAGGTTTAGTCGGAGTTCTTTTATACAACTCTTGGAAACTTGCAATTATAGGTGTAACAATTATGGCCATTGCAATTACGCCTGTTACTCTTATCCGTAAAAGGATTAAAAAAGTTTCAAATGCAACAATGGTTGTCGGCGGAAATATGACAACAAACTTTAACGAAACATTTGCGGGAAATAAAATTATGACTGCATATAACCTGCAAAAAGATCAGAATGAAAAATTTGATAATCAGATATTGGAACAATTCCATCTGGCTATGTCATTAACAAAACGTGTAGGCTGGATGTCTCCTATTATGTATTTTGTATGCTCAATAGGTATAGCACTTGTTATGGCTTACGGCAACCACCTTATTTTATCCGGACAAATGACAGCCGGCAGTTTTGCATCATTTGTTACATCATTACTCTTGTTATACAAACCTACAAAAACACTGGGGAATACATTGACAAATCTTCAAAATATATTTGTAGCAATGAGCAGAGTATTTGAACTGTTTGACTTACAGCCGAAAATTACATCACCGGTAAATCCCATCGAAATGCAAGGCTTAAATAATTCTATAGACTTTAATCATGTTTGTTTTGAATATGAAGAAGACACCCCTGTATTAAAAGACTTTACATTACACGTTAATAAAGGAGAAACAATCGCACTTGTCGGAAATTCAGGGGGCGGGAAAAGTACTGTTGTAAGTCTTTTACCCAGATTTTATGATGTAAAATCAGGTTCCATTGAATTTGACGGTGTTGATATCAGAAAATTCAGCCTTGAATCTTTGAGAAACAATATTTCATTTGTATTTCAGGATAACTTTTTATTCTCGGGAACAATTAAAGAAAATATTTTAATGGGTAATGAATCCGCAACAGACGAACAAATAGAAAAAGTAGTTCAGATGGCCCATTTAGATGAATTTGCACATACACTTGAAAACGGACTCAATACAATTGTTGGCGAACGCGGTACAATGTTGTCAGGCGGACAAAGACAACGTGTGGCAATTGCAAGAGCCATGCTAAAAGATGCACCGATAGTAATATTGGATGAAGCAACATCTGCTCTTGATAACAAATCAGAAGCAATTGTCCAAAAAGCACTTGATAACTTAATTCAAAATAAAACTGTCTTTGTAATTGCACATAGATTAACAACTATTAAAAATGCCGACAGAATTGCTGTTATAAACGACGGAGAACTTGTAGAACTCGGTACCCATGATGAGCTTATACACATTGAAAATGGCAAATACAGATATTTATATGAAATGCAGTTTAAATCCCAGGATGGGATAACGGTTTAAGGTAAGGCTTATGCATAAAATTGTTACTAAATGGATAGAACCTTATGTCTTGTTAGAAACTTTGAAAAAACATTGTGAGCTTCTAAAAGATTTTACATTTGACGGTTTTTCAAAAAACAATATAAAAAAAGAATTTTTAAAAAATTTAGAAATAGAAAACTCTTTTGGTTTATATATGAAAAATGTGAATAAGTTTTACTTGTTCAATGGTAGTGTTGATATTGATAAAATTTTTGAACTTACATCTTCTGACTTTGAAATTACCAATGATATTGATAAACCCTTTGAAATGGTTGATATCGGTAAAGCAGAAGCAAGTTTTATTAAACTTTTATAAGTTATATTTTACAATTATTCACATAAAAGGCAATTTCCCCTCAGAAATATACTTTATATAAATAACAGGTAAAAGGGGAAAATATACTATGTGGTTTAACTGTATATACGGTTATAATAATCCGTTTATGAACTTTTTTTCACCGTTCATGAACTTTAATTTTATGCCAATGAATACTTTTATGCCATTTAATAATATTTGGCAGATGAACTACTTTACCCCCCATTTTATGATGCCATCAAATACTGTTTCTATATTTCCTCGGCAAAAATCAATAGACAATCTTGAAAAAAGGCTTGCGACAACTTCATCAGATTCAAATAAAAACACAGTTGAAAAAGAAACTGCGGTAAAAACAAAAACGGAAAAAACAGAAAATGTGAATTTAATTCACGGGGTAAAATACAACAAACAAAAAGGCGAACTACTCGCAAAAAATGTAGTTGAAGGTTTACCGACAGACAGAGATCCAGATAATCCGCTATGTGCAAGATACGTAAAAAATGCAATTGTTAGAAGCGGGTTAGGGCCATACATAAATGGTAACGGAGAATACTGTAAATATATATTACGTGCAAATAAGAATTTTAAGGAAGTGAAAGTTAAATCTTCGGAATTAGCCACACTTCCGGCGGGAAGCATAATAGTGTATGATGCATTTGATAAATATAAAAATTCAGACGGAAGTTCCGGTCAAATAGGTAAAGACGGACATGTCCTTATTGCCCTAGGGGATGGCAGGGGCTGCAGCGATATATTAGAAGACACTATTCCTCAAACAGACAGGGCATATACATTTATTCCAGTTTAAATTTCTTTACAATTGAGCAATTTCTATTTAATAAAATACTTTATATTTATAGAGGAAAATTAAGGGGATAATATTTTGGGTTTAGTTAATCTGAAAAAAAATAATAACTATATTACACAGCGGATGAATACATATATGCCTAATATGTTTACTTCCTCTAATTTTACTATGCCTAATTTTAATATGCCAAATATATTTACACCAAGTTTTAATTTTACAATGCCAACATCCGGTTCAAACAGTATAATGCAGCTTTATAACCAACTGTATGGAAAAACATCTTCTGCCGGAAACTATAACTTCTCCAATTCTTATAAAAACTCATCGGTGAGGATGACTGGTAATATGGGAAATGATATTGTATCAACAGCAAAACAATATCTAGGTTTTAAAGAAAGCGATGGCTCTTACAAATTATTCACTAATGGCAGAAAGGAAGCTTGGTGTGCGGACTTTGTTACACATGTTGTAAAAGAAGCATACCGTGAGAACGGAAAACAAATTCCATCTGGCTTTGGGTCAGCCAGTGTAGAAACCTTAAGGCAATGGGGACAAAACAACAATTGTTATCTTAAAACCGAAAATTCATCAGATAAATCATCTCTTATTGCACAAAACGTAAAAGCCGGAGATGTTGTAATATTTAAAAACGGAATATCACATACAGGAATTGTAACAAAAGTAAATTCTGACGGTTCTTTCCAAACAATAGAAGGCAACACTTCCAATAAAGTAGCTTATAGAAATTATTCCGCAAATAACAGCAAAATAAGCGGATTTATCCAAATAGCTTGATGATTTGTGCCCTTAAATTATCAATACTGCCGTTATTATTTATAATATAATCACACATTTTCATTTTTAAATCCTGTGAGACCTGAGAATTCATACGTGCTTTTGCATGTTCCAGCGAGTAATTATTACGTTTCAAAAGTCTTTCAAGACGTATTTCATCATCAGTACAAATAAAAATAATTTTATCAAATAATGACTGCATATTAGCCTCAAATAACAAAGGGATTCCGACAAAAACAATATTTTCTGTTTTGTTTTTTTCAAAAAATTTCTTTATCTCCTCTGCAATTTGCGGATGCATAATCGAAGCAATTTTTTGTCTTGCTTTTTCATCAGAAAAAATAAGCTGTCCCACCTTATACCTTGAAAATTCTCCTCTTTCAAACACATCAAAATCCTTAAAAGCATCGTAAAGCGGTTTATTTTGAATAGTTAAAAGTTTGTGTGAAACTTCATCCGTATCAAGAACTTTATATCCCTTTTCTTCTAAAATATTCTGTACGGTAGTTTTTCCGGATGCAATATTTCCGCAGATTGCTATTTTTTTCACTGTTTTGAAATCCTGTTTAAAAAATTCTTCAATTCTCTAATCTGAATAGGTTTTATAGGTTTAAACTCTCCACGTTTCAAGCCGTCAAGAGTTATAGTTGCATGCTGAATACGCTTTAATGTCTTAACTTCATAGCCAATAGATTTAAACATTTTTCTGATTTGGCTGTTCATTCCCTGATAAAGAGTTATCCGCATTTCCGTATAGCTGCTGTCCATGTCAAGAACTTCAATATCAGCGTAAGCAATTTTGCCCGGTTCCAATTCTATACCGTTTGCAAGCTGTTCCAATTCATGCCTGTGGATTGAAGAATTAATTGTTACAAGGTAAACCTTAGGCACTTTAACAGACGGATGAGTCAGGGAATTAATCAAATCACCGTCATTTGTAAGAATTAAAAGTCCTGTTGAATCCTTATCTAAACGTCCCACGGGTTTTAAACTAAAAAGTTCTTCCGGAAGCAAATCATAAATAGTTTTTCTACCCTGTTCGTCTTCTCTTGTTGTAATATAACCGGCAGGCTTAAAAAATCTATAATATTTATGCTTTGCCGGAGATATAAGTTTTTTATTCACAAAAACCTTATCTTTTGGCTGAACAAGATAACCCAAATCTTGGACGGTTTTCCCATTAACACTGACACACCCCTGTTCAATAAGTTCATCAGCTTTTCTTCTTGAACACAGCCCGGATGAAGCAATATACTTATTTAAACGCACACCGGACATTTTTCAGCCCCTTCGCCTTCGGAATTTTCAAAACACTTAACAAGTTCTTCAGGCATTTTTCTGTATAATTTACCGTTATTATTTATTGCAACAACATCAAATAAAGCTTCAATAAATATTTTATTTGTTTCTTTTGATTTGATAACCTGTTTAAACGTAACCGATAAGCTATTGAACTTTTCAATCCAAGTTTCAATAATAACAGTGTCATCAAGTTTTGCTGATGCTTTATATCTGACATTCATATTTGTAACAGGAAGAAGAACATCCATCTTACGCATAGTTACAAGGTCAATTCCAAGCATATTGCATAAATCCACACGGCCCTTTTCCAGCCATCTTAAATATGCACCATGCCATACAACACCGTAAGCATCAGTATCAGAATAATAAACTCTAGTTTCAAATGTATGTTTCATACAAGTTATTATAACATAAAGGAGAAAAAAATGAAATACAAATGTGAAGTTTGCCAGTGGGTTTACGATGAAGAAAAAGAAGGTAAAAAATTTGACGACCTGCCGGATGATTGGACTTGCCCTTTATGCGGCGCAGGAAAAGACATGTTCGATAAATTAACGGATTAATAAAGTTTAACGGCAAACATAACCTGAAATCCATAAGTTTGCCGTTTACTTTTTGTAAAAATATATCTTTATACTTAGCAATTTTTTAAATTTATATGTTTTACTAAAATTGTGAACGGATTAGGCAGTGTAAATTTCAATTACGGAAATCAGTATTATTATTTGCCCTCAAATAATAATACTTTTACACGTCCCGAAGAAAGTAATTATGAACCGCAAAATCCGGGAAAAACAAT
>CALUVX010000010.1 GCA_944324295.1 Candidatus Gastranaerophilales bacterium | reverse complement strand
AGGGGACTATGATTTTCGATAGGTTACAATATTAAATCATATCCAAATGTTAACAAGAACAAGTATTTTGACAGCTTACAACAGATTACGAAAATTATAGAAATGGGTTCGAATCCCACCTCCTCCTCCATTTAAAGCCACCTTGAAAGGTGGCTTTTTTAATGCGTTTTGGAATAAGTTGTAGTTGTAATAAAGTGAGTGCTTTGCGTTGGGCAGATGGTGCGATTATTTTGGGTAATCGGCTTGTGTAGCGGATTTTAGGGGTAGGAAATAATCAAACTATGTGTTCTTTTACACTAATTTTACTAAAATTATTTTTCCTGAGTAAGGCAGTCTATACCGCCTTTTGCTTTCAGCTCTTTTAGAGTTGACACAAAATAAACTTTATCAATTCCCGCATTTTTCAGATAACTTTCAATGATGTTTTGTAATTCTGGGTATTCTGATTTGTTTGTAATATAAAAGCTTTCTCCTGTCTTGTTTGAAGTACCGCCTATCCCATTCATAAAATTTGTTCCATCTTGTGAAGATGCTGTAAAACTGGGTATTTTTATGATTTTATACCCGGCCTTTTGAAGATAGACTTCTGCTTCTGCTCTGATTGACTGACTGTCTTGTGCTGTTTGTTCTAAATTTTTTATTTGTTTATTAAGCTTATATGCTTGTATTTTTGCTCTCCTTTCTTCGAGTGAGTCTGTGTCTTGGAGTGTAGTATCTGTCATATTCTTGTCTGCCTGGAATTTTTTTAGAATTTCTATACCTTTTTCATAATCAGGTACTGCAACTTCACCATTATGTAGCGGTCTGTATACCATATCAATATGGAATTCATGTTGTGGAATGAATGTAACTTGTTCTTTAGATAATCCCAAATCTTCTGCGATTACCTCTTTTGCTTTTTCAATATTGTCGGGTGTTTGCTCCAGCCCCATAAGTTGAAGAGAGTAAGCGATTGAAGCTTCTCCAACGATAGCTGCGGGGGTGCCGTCGTTTAATTTTGAATTTAAAACGTTACCGCCTTCAAGATAACTTGTCCCATAATATTTCTCTGTTGCATCAACTTTAACATTGAAGGCTGAGCCTGTTTCCAATACACGCCCCTGTGCTGCAATATTTTCATTACCTCTTGCACTTTTGATATTTACTTCGGGTAATATTTGTGGCGAATGGTATGGAATATAGGTTTTCCCATCTGCACGTTTGATACTCGTATCTTCAATCCAAGGGTCTTCATCACTATATATTTCTTCTAATTTAAATCCTTGTTCTTCTCCTATTGCTTGAAGATCTTCTTTTACTTTAGGATTTTTTTCGGTTTCCGCTTTAGAAATTTGGATGGTTGTGATATTTCTATCCAATCCTTCGGACCAGCTTTTTTCGGGAGTTTTTGGCTCCTGCTGTTTCAGCTTGTCAAGGCTTATGGTGCCATCTGCTAATTGTTTTTTAAACTCTTTTATTTCCTTTTTATCAAGAATTTCATCTTTATTAAAAAGATTATCAATATAATTAAATATTTTGTTCAAAATATTTAATTCTTCTGGCTGCACTATACCATCACCATTATCTATATTTTCGAAAATGGAATTTATTGTTGCATTATCTGTTTTCATGTTTTCCCATTTTTGTCCGTAGGAAGTCTCAATTGTACTAATTTTGTTGTCTTTATTGATAAATGAAAACAGTTTTATAAATTTTTGATTAATTTCTGGGATTATAGCCATAAATAAAACCTTATAATATATAAATTATCGGTTTTGATTTAAAAATCTTTAATTGTGAATTAATATCTTTTACATTATTTTACAATCAAATATGACATAGTGAAATCAGGTAAGTCTAAATGATTGGATAATTTGGGTAAATAGTATAAATCTGTGTAAACTACACCTAAGCTCAAAATTTTTAATCTACTCTTGTGAGAAGGTCAGTGTAGGCATTTCTTGTAATATATTTTAATTTGTCTAATAATTTTTGCATGTTTTCATCGGGAACATAGACATATAAAGAGCCTCCGCCGACTTGAAATTTTTTGCTGATTTTTTGGGCTTCTGCCGGAACTGTAGAGGCTTTAAGAGCGCCTTCTATAATATCACAAGCTGGATCTCCGGTTTTGGTAAATTTAAAAATTGCACCAAAGTTTGTGCTTGAATCAATATTATTTATCTGCATAATATGTCCTTTCGATGATTATAAAATATCTTCCAAATTAACTTTTTTATTACTATTTATTTTAGATTTTCTCTTTCCTGCTTTATTATATTCAAAAGTTTATTATTTAATAGTGATAATTTTTCATCATATTGATAAACCTCTAAATCATCACTTTTGGTAAGAATTTTTAGATTATCGGCTTTTTCAATATGTTTTTTAATTTGGGGTTCTGCCTGATGAATATTTTTTTCAGAAAGGAGTTTGTACCTGAAAAATTGTAGAATATTTATCTTGTCTTCATTTTTTTTGCTGCCCAAAAATTTATCCAGTTTTTCCGGTTTTAATACCTGTTTTTCTGCAATATTATCTAAATAGAAACGTCCAATTTTTGTTGAATTTTTATTTTTATTAAATACTTTAATCTCGCGTGTTAAGAATTTGGGATTAAAAATACTGTTAAAAAATTTTTGAGTCTCTTTTAAGAAATTCATAGCGTTGCTCTGGCGGATATTGTTACTCAAGGGCGTAAGCGGAAAATAAAAAGCGTAACCGTTTAATTTCCCGTTTTCATTTGCCATCAAACTTGTATAATTTTTTTTGTTATCCAATGATTCAAAAACTTCAAGTCCGATTTTTGAGCCTGCTGTTTTTTTGAGTATACGTTTAAAAGTTGAGGGTTTAATTTCTCTGTCAACAAATTCATCTTTGATATTATCAAAAAATTTTAAGTTTAAAAGTCTTGCTTTTTGAAGCCTTTCTTTTGTAGTTCCTTTTGAAACTGATAGAGGTAAAAATATTTTGTTTTTATTTATACTTAGTTTAGCCATATTCTTTATAAAGCAGAAAAAGGATTTTTTTGCTAGCTGAAAATTTACAGTTTAATATTTATTTACAAAACCCGGGGTTAATATACCCCCGGGTTTATTATACATTATAATTTTAACAAAGTTCTGCATCTTTAAGTCCGTATTGCTCGAGAGAATTAACTTTTGCCTGAACACAAATAAATTGAAATTCGTTATCGGAAGTGTTTTCGATAGTTCTTGATGCTTCGGGCGCAACTTTTACTACAGAACCTTCTTTTACTTTAACGGCTTCATTGTCGATTGTCATAATTCCTTTACCTTTCAGAATAATATAAACCTCTTCGTTCTGTTTGTGTTTATGGTTGAACGGAACTTTAAATCCCTTTGGGACAGCGTTTATTGAAATTTCACAGCTTGTAAGTTCAAGTGCATCATGCAAGAATGCTTTTCCGTTTTCAAGATTAATGAGTTCATCAATTTTTCCGAGTTCTGTTTTTTTGTAGTTTGTCATAATGTTCTCCTTTCTTTTTAATTCGATATCTAACTATTTGGATAAAAAATTTTTCCTCTTCTTATAACATTTTTTCAAGAAGATTGTCTAATAATTCTGCCTCATTTTGTGAAAGATTTTTATAAAGCATTTTATTTAAATCCTTTGAAATTTTTTCAAATAATGGTTTAAATTTTTCACTTTTTTCGGTCAGCAGAATATATGTAACCCTGCTGTCTTCTGTTGATTTTTCTCTTTTAACAAATCCAAGTTTTTCAAGTTTGTCAATAAGCACTGTTACTGTCGGTTTTGTACGGTGAATTTTTTCGGCAATATCTTTCATGGTTAATTTTTTGTGATGATAAAGTATTGCAAGAATGTCGCCGTGGCTTGGTACGAGTTCTTTTACACCGTTTGCATTTAATTGTTCGATAATAAAGCGGTTTCCTTTTTCATGTATTTTAGATATTAACGAAAGAGCTTGTTTCATAACGGCCTTTTCAATCATTACAAATTAAACAGAAGTTCTTATAAATTTATTATAGTTAGATATCTAATTATTGTCAAGAGTTTTTTGTTAGACACTTGAATGAAAATTGCTCAGGTTAAATTTTGTAATCAATGCCGTGTTTGGTAAAAAGACTGTTGAAATAGTCTTTATTCTTCAAAACATTTTCTTGTGTAAGAGCCATATCCATAAACCAATGAAACTTGTGTTCATCAAAATCTTTTTCTTTTATTGCACGGTTTATGTATTTAGAAAAAAGTTTATTTGCTTCCTGGCTAAGATTTCTTTGTTTTTCTAATGAGTTTGTCATTTTAATAGTTTTTTCAAGTTCTTTTCCCTTTGATGTAATATCTTCAAACTTAGGAGATGTTTCCTGGGTAAGTGTTTCAAGCAGTTTGTCTCTGTCGTGAAATGAAATTACGGACGGTTGAAACTTATATTTGGAATGAAAATATATGGCAGAATCTTTTGATTTTATTGAAAAAGTTTTGATGTTATTTTCAAGCATCTGAATTATACTTGTAAGGCGCAGAATTTCTCCAAGAAAATAGTTGTTCCGTCTGTATTCGGGAATTACATTTATAAGTAACCCTGTCATATAGTCAGTTTTGTCAAATTGTGCATAATGTTCAAACCCTAAAAGTTTTCCGATTTTGTTTCTCAGTTCTGTTATAAATCTGTAACCGCTGCCATAGGGATCTTCTTTAACATTTATGTTTAATTCTCCTGCTTTGTTTCCGGAAATTGTAAATGAGCACAATTTTCTTGTGTCATCGGGTTTGTATAATCTTATTGAGGGTTTTGCAGGATTAATTTTCAGCATATCGGCATAAAACATGAAAATAAAAATTTTTGCGTATAATATTAATATGAAATATTGTATTGAATGTGGAACTGAATTGATAGAAAATGAATGTATAAATTGCGGTATAAGCGAGGGACTTGTCCCTTATTGTCCTGTATGCAATGAATTTCGTTTTCCTATGTATAATGTTGCGGTGAGTGCGGTTATTTTCAACCCTGATTATTCAAAAATTTTTTTAATTCATCAGTATGGCAGACCGCGGAATATTCTTGTTGCCGGATATGTTAATAAGGGGGAAAATCTTTCGGAAGCACTTATTCGGGAAATAAAAGAAGAAGTTAATCTTGATGTCAGGGATTATAAGTTTAATGACTCGGCATATTATGAAGGTTCAAACACTCTTATCTGTAATTTTATTGTGCAGGCAGAAAATGAAGATTTTTCATTATCTCAGGAAGTTGATGGGGCTGAATGGTTTGATATTGAGACTGCAAAGGATGTTGTTTACAAAGGCGGGCTTGCTGAAGGTTTTTTGAATAAAGCCGTTTCAAAACAAAATCTAGTCATGTTATAATAATACGTAACCGAAAGGAAAAATTAATGAAAACAATAAAAATAACAAAGATGCATGGCTGCGGGAATGATTTTGTAATTGTTGATTACCCTGAATTTGAAAAGACAGGCATGAAAGCGGATGAATTGGCCGTAAAATTATGCGACAGGCATTTTGGTGTCGGAGCTGACGGAATAATTATTCCTAAAACTGATACAAAAGACACTGATTTAGGCTGGGATTTTTACAATTCGGACGGTTCAACAGCTCAAATGTGCGGAAACGGTATGAGATGCTTTGCAAAATATGCTTATGATAACAAACTTGTTAAGAAAAAAGCTTTCAGCGTACAAACTCTTGCAGGTGTTATAAAACCTGAACTCCTTGAAAACGGGCTGATAAAAGTAAATATGGGCAAACCCGTTTTAGAAGATAAAAAAATTCCTTTCTGGGGAAAAAGAACAATAACTGCTCTGGACAAAGAATTTGATATCACACCTGTTTCTATGGGAAATCCGCATTGTGTTATTATAACTGATGAAGACCCGATGGAATTGGCAAAAACATACGGCCCTGTTATTGAAAAACACGAGTATTTTCCGGAAAAAACAAATACGGAATTTGTAAAAATTAAATCCCGTATGGAAATTGATATGCGCGTTTATGAGCGCGGCTGCGGAATTACTTTGGCCTGCGGAACAGGTGCTTGTGCAAGCGTCGTTGCATGTGTTTTAAATAACTTAACAGAAAACAAAGTAAAAGTTAATCTCCTTGGAGGGCCTGTATTTGTTGAATGGCAAGGCTCTAAGGAAAATACACAGCAAGATATTTATTTGATAGGTTCTGCCAATTACAGTTTTTTTGCAGAGTATATATTGTAAAATAAGCTGTTTCCATGATATTATTATTCCATACACTAGAATAGGAGAAATTAGAAATATGAAAAATTACGAATTGTTAACTGTGTTTAAACCCAGTTTAGATGCAGAAGAAGTAGATAAAGCTGTTGAAGCTCTTGGAAAAACTGTTGCAGATTTGGGCGGAAAAGTTGTTTCTACTGACAAAACAGGCAGAAAAAAATTGGCTTACGATATCCAAAATTTCAGAGATGGATTTTTCGTAACTTCAGTTTTGAGCTTGCCTGAAGAAAATGTTGCTGAATTCAAACGTCAATTAAGATTGAGCGACAACATTTTGAGAACGATGTTTCTTGAAGCAGCAAAAGTCTAAATAAAAAGAAAGAAGGAAAAATGAGCATAGCAAAAGCTGTTGTAACAGGAACATTATATAGAGCACCCGAAAAACGTTTTACGCAAAATAACGTTGCGGTATCTGCTTTTGTTCTAAACATCGGTGAAAGGGAAGAAACTCTTATCAGAGTTCTTTCTAAGAGAAATGCCCTAGATGAAGTAGTTTCATCTTTGACTAAAGGTGAAAGAGTTCTGGTTGAAGGCAGACTTCAAACAGCTACTGTTAAATCAGATGACGGTACTGAAAGAAGAATCTATGAGATTGATGCAAATACAATCGAAAGATTAGGTGAAAGTTCAGCACCTGCAAGCCAAAAGTTTGGCACGGAAGAAATCGTTAAGTTTGAATCGGATGACCTTTCAAACGAACTGATTAATGAGGATGAAATTCCCTTTTAGGGAACGTAGCCCTGCCACTCGGGTGTTGTATAAAACTTGTACAGTTTAAACTTTTACAAGTAAAGGCTCTAGGGTAATATAGTCATGCTGAATTCGTTTCGGCATTTCTTATCCCCAGTAAATATGTAGTAGAAATAAAATGGCTAGAAAGGCTAAATAACAAAATGGCAAGACAAAACAACGACGAAAAGAAAAAACGTAAAAATTGCAGTCTTTGCGCTGATAAAGTTGAATCAATCGACTACAAAGATGCTGCAAAGTTGAAAAGATACCTGACTGAAGCCGGAAAAATTATTCCGCGCAGAATTACAGGCAACTGCGCTAAGCACCAGAGAATGATTGCTACAGCTATTAAACGTGCAAGAGAAGCTGCAATTATTGATTATGTATTTGACTAATACATAGTTGAACGCTTTGGAATAACCCGTCTTAGACGGGTTATTTTTTTATGAAATCTGAATATTGGAAATTATATCGCAGTTTACACTAAGCAACATCTTTAATGTCCCCCTGAACTTGTTTCAGGGTCTATCAATATAGAGATTCCGAAACACGGAGGTCAATCCGACGTTCGGAATGACAACTTGATGTATTTTGAATACATTTAGTGTAAACTGCGATATTAATTCCCAAAATATTATTATTGTTTAAAATTTTTTAAGGCATAATCAATACACTGAACAATTAATTCGTTTCTGCTGATATCTGTTTTTTTTGACAGATTATCTATATTTTTAAGCATTTCAACATCAAGTCTGATGCTTATTACTGTTTTTTCCTGTTTAAATGGTTTAAATTCGTTCATCTTTTTATTGTATTCAAACCTGGATTATTAATATATATTCAAAAATAATATATATATAGTATTCAAATATTGAATACTATATATATATTTTTTAAAAGGAGGAAACTTATGAAAAAAATAAGAAATGCTTTTACTTTGGCGGAAGTTTTAATAACTCTTGGGATTATCGGTGTGGTCGCCGCAATGACAATGCCATCATTAATACAAAAACAAAAAGAAAAGGAATATGCTGCAAAACTTAAAAAATTTAGCAGTGTTATTAGCCAGGCAATAAATATGGCAATAAGTCAGGAAGGTCAAATTCAAGATTGGGGATTGACCCAGTATATTTCATCTGACGGAATGAGTGATGAGGAATTAGCTGAGGCTAATACTTCCAAAGATAAGTTTTTTGAAATTATCGGGAAATATCTTAAAGTTGTAGAGTATTGTTCTTATGATTCAACCTGCGAAAAATGGGATAGGCATTCACTTGATGGGACACTATATGCTAGCTTTAGCAAACGTATGGTTCTGGCTGATGGAACAATGATTCTTGGAGTTACAATACTATCTCCAACATGCGAAGAAAAGCATGGTACATCTGAAGTATTACAAAACGTATGCGGGGAATTTTTTGTTGATGTTAATGGTAAAAAACGTCCTAACACTATTGGTAAAGATGTATTTATATTTTATTATACCAAATATGGTGTAATACCTGTCGGAACAAAAGAAGAAACAGATAAATCTTTTGAAGCACTATGTAATCGCAAAACGTCCAATATAAATAACGGTTATGGTTGTGCTGCTTGGGTAATTTATAATGAAAATATGGATTATCTGCACTGTGATGATTTATCCTGGGATGGCAAAACAAGGTGTAAATAAATCTTATTCCTCAAATATAATTCTGTAATACATATCAGCTTTCATAAATTTGTTTGCCGGTTCTTTTTTCCACAGTTTCAGATTAATTTGTGCGGGAAGTTTATACACAGTGAATATTTTGTCATATTGCATAGGTGAAATATTATTACATCCGTCTTTATACTGACAGCTTCCGCCAAGATGAATATAGTCGGTGAATCTTTTTACATCTTCGGTTATGTTGTTATCTTTATCAAACATGCTTATATTTTTTGAATTATATATATAAACGTAATTGTAGCCGAAATCTTTTGCATTCAAGCCTGATAATTGTATTGGATAACGCGTTAGTTTTCCGTTTACGCTTGCACGAAACCTAAGAAACTGCCGTGTAAGTTTATATTTGGCAACTATCAGATTGTTTTTTTTATCGTATTGAATTGTCAAAGGCAAAAATCTGCCGTAATCAGATGTGCAGAATTCTTTATTATAACCCTGATCCCACGGTAAAAAAGGAAGGCTTAAGCCTACAAGAGCATCCGGATTATTCATTTGTGCGCTGACTTTTGAGGAGCCTTCAATTTTTTCATGGTAATCGCCTTTATAATTTAATTGGTTACAGGTAATTGTCCCCCACCAGGGTTTGTTATCTACTATGGAACCGAAAACCGATTTATCAGGTTCATAATTTTCTTTTGCAAAAAGAGAATTTTTTACATGGTTTTTTCTTATATCAAATATTTGTTTTTTGGTTAAATAATCATATTCACTTAACGGATTGACTTTTATATTCTGAAATCCGGAGGTATTTTTAATGTTCAGGATTTTGTTATCATTAAACGAAAAAAGTAAAGCCGGGCAGCAAAACCAGATTACAGCAGCAAGAATAACAATTTTTGCGGTTACAAGAACACCTACCGGAACTTTTTCGAGCAAATCCGGACCGCTATTGTTGTCATAGTTATATTTTTTTGAGTCCAAATAACCTTCTGTCTGCCATTTTTTAAATTCTTGGCAGTCTTTTATGCTGTCTTTTGCAAGCTGGTCATTTGGATCAACTTTTAAAACATCCTGATAGGCAAGTATTGCATTATCATAATCTTGAAGTGCCTGATAATAAAGAGCTTTCCATGTTAACACAAGTTCATTTTGAGGAGCCAATTGAATAGCATGGTTTATTTGTTCTAAAACCTTTTGTTTTTCTTCATCACTTGAATGTGCCGTAATGGTCGGTACAATATTTTCAAGATTTTCAATTATTTTGTTTAATTGTTTATCGTCCATTGTAACCTCGGTAATTTTTCTCTTTAATTTTGTCAACTATCAGAATTATATCGAATATAAATGAAATTCCTAAAAATGCTCCAATAGGCACCCCAGGAATTAAAAGACCCATAAAGTCATTGTATAAAAAATCATTTATGGCATCTTTAAATGCTATAAGAAAAACCAGACCTATGCTAAAAAATACAATGGACATCCATTTAAATTTTGTTTCACCAACGCTTGTCAAGACAGGTTTTACGCCTTTATACATATAATCTTCGATTTTTTCTTTTATGTCTTCCTGTTCTCCTACGCCTTCAAATTTGTATGAAAAATTTTTTACTTTCCTTCCGCAGTCAACTATATTATAAATTAATCTCATGGCAGCCATGGGAGTATTAGTTAAAGAAAACTTTTTGTTATTTAAAACGGTAAAATTAAGTTTAATTTCCTGCAATACGGTATATGATCCGTATTTACTATGGGCAATTGTAGTTATCAGAATCATTTCCAAATTATTTATTTCTGAGTACCCGCAGACAAAATTATATTGCGGACGGTTAAAGTTAAATTTAACCCTGTCAGAGAGAAAATCTACGGATTTGAGGTTTACAGTTGAAGCAAGCGCAGACAAGGCGATGTGTCTTTCTACCACTGCACATATAAATCCCAGATATAATGCGGCCGGAAGAATTACAAAAACTCCCCAAGCAACCCATGGATCTTCCGGAAAATCTTTCAAAAAAGTATCAAAAGTTAAATAAGCCCATGAAAAAAATCCCTGTACAGATTTTTCCGTATCTACTGAAAAATGTGTGTAAGCTATGATAAGAGCTGTAGTATATATAATTGACAATAGAGCCAATATTATTACTAATTTTTTTGATGTTTTTGCTGAAACATTATTTATGTGCATAAATTTACCTTCTTTTTTGTATCAGTTTAAGTCTTTGTTTTGTGGACGGGTGAGTTGAGAAATATTGGAAGAATTCGGGGGATTTTTCTTTTTTCTCCAGTAATTTGAAAAAGTCTACTGCCCCTTTGTTGTTTCCATACAATATGTAAACAATTCTGTTTGCATACTTGTCTGCTTCACGCTCCTGTTTTCGTGAATATGTTAGTCCGTTTAAATCGGAAATACTGCCGATTGTCATATCTATATCATTGTTTCCTGTTGAGAATATTGAACTTATTAACGCAACTATAATTTGTCTGCTCATGCTTTTTAAGTGATCTCTGTGTGCGTAATGACCGAGTTCATGAGCTAGTACAAATGTGAGCATTTCTTCATCTTTTACCTGATTTAGCAGGCCTTCGGTAAAAAATATTCTTCCGTCGGGCGTAATAAATGCGTTAATTCCTTTTTCGGGAATTTCATATATAGGAAATTTTGATTTACCCTGCAAATTTTTATCTAATGGAATAATTTTATTTTTTATACTTTCAAGTAATATTATATCGTTATTTCTTTCATTAACACGTGGTTTCATCCCGAATGAAAATGCATTTTCTATTTTCATTCGGGTTTCATTTGACATTCTATCTATAACAAAACAGCCGATTGCATCTGCAAAAATATACAATAAAAATAATATTGCAACTAAGCCTGCAATAAGAATGACAAACTCAACTCCGGCATTGGAATTGCCGACATTGACATTATTATTTATTACATTTAAATATCTTTCTTCTAGGTTTTTATTCATAAGTTATAGCAGTACCGTAAGCTATTATTGCGCATTGCGGAACACTTTCTTGTGCGTTATATGTCTCGTTGAGCATTACTGATTCTATACGTGCATTTATAATAAAGTTTGCACCACGCGCTTTTTCACGCATTCTCAGAAGTGCTTCGCGTCTTCCTCTGTCAAGAATTGATTCAAATGTTGTGAGTCTGCCGCCGAATATATTTTTCAGGGATGCAACGAAATTTTTGAAATAATCTCCACTTATAACAACTTCACCTGTTACCAGTTCGACTTTTTTAATTTTCCTGTTTGTATGCCAGGTTTTCGCACCGAAGTTTATAATAGGTCTTTTAATGAGTGCAATCTCTCGTTTTTTAATATTTTCGAAATGTCGTTTTTCAATAAATGTTCCTGTCAGAAAAGTCAGTCCGAGAAGAACAAGTAGAAATATTATATCGCCCATTTATCTTATCCTTTCGGTGCTACTTTTACGGCTGTTCCGTATGCGTAAACTTCTGCCGCGCCGACAGTAACTGAAGATGTAGCAAATCTTACGTTAATTACGGCATTTGCTCCCATTTTCATAGCCTGCAGTTCCATTCTGGAAACAGCTTCTTTTCTGGCTTCCGTTAACAATTCAGTGTAGCTTTTTAATTCTCCGCCGACCATGTTTTTTAAACCTGCACCGAAATCTTTAATAGCATTTTTTGCTCTAACCGTACTTCCGGTAACAAGACCATATTGAGCGGTAATTGTCATACCCGGTACACTTTCAATGTTTGTTAAAATCATTTATCATAACCTCCACAGAAATTATAAATTACTCTGGGGGTATTGTAATCATATAACTATATGATAGATGATTATTTTATCACTTCAATCGTATCGTAATCCACAAGGTAAGGAAGATGTTCTTCGGTTATTAATTCGCCTGGAAGCAGAACAGCAATCCCCGGAGGACATTCTGCAATTACTTCTGCCGCAATTCTTCCGATTGCATGTTCTTTGGGGATAACTTCTTTGTGAGAATAAAAAGCTTCACGCAGAGTCATTTTAATAATCGGTGTCAGCATTGGCATGTGTTTTTTCTTTTCAAGGTAGCAGATATCTGTATAATTTGTTTTGTCAATTTGCTGCAAACATTTTACAAGATACTGCATATCAGCTCTTGTGTTGCCTATGTTTGAAAGAATTAACAATCCGGCATCAGATGCACTTTCAACTTCTATATTAAAATCTATTTCTAATATTGATTCAAGGCGTTTGCCGGATAATCTGTCATCGCGGATAAACACCTTTGTAATATCTGTTTTGTAGCCGAAATCAGGCTGAAGATGGTGTATATGTTCAAGTTTGTCAATTTCGCGTCTTAAATATTTCGCATTTTGTACTGCCCGTTCAAGCTGTTTTCTGCCTCTTGGGCTGTCAAGGTTAGCCCGTGCTGCATCAAGACTTGCAAGGAGCATCAATGACGGGCTTGTTGTATGCAGCAATTTTAAAGCTTTTTCAACGGCATCAGCATCAATCAGCGAATTTTCCGCAATATGAAGCATTGAGCTTTGGCTCATACTTCCGCCTGTTTTATGCAGCGAATGAACAACAGCATCAGCCCCGAGTTTTAGGGCAGTTGTAGGAAGGTGATTATTAAAATTCCAAAGACAGGCATGTGCTTCATCTACAATCAGAGGAACATTGTGTTTTTTACAAATTTCCGAGATTGATTTAATATCAGAAACAACTCCTTCGTAGGTCGGATTTGTAATCCAAACCATTGATGCATCGGGATTTTTTTCAAGCATTTCTTCAACGCTTTCCGGGGTAACATTTCCCCATATTCCCCATTCGTCAAATTTTTTCGGGATAAGCCATAAAGGTTCTGCACCAGAAATTATCATACCCGTTAAAATTGAACGGTGGCAATTTCTGTTTGTAACAATTTTCTGTCCTCTTTTGGTTAAACCCATTGCAAGAGCAAGGTTTCCCGCTGTTGAACCGTTAAGCAAAAAGAAGGTTTTTTTAGCCCCAAAAGCTTTTGCAGCTAATTCCTGAGCTTCTTTTATAGGACCTGTTGCGGGATGTAGTGTCCCGAGTCCGTCAAATTCATCTGTAGTATCAATACATAGAGCTTTCTTGCCCACGAGTTTTTTAAACTCGGGCAATGAGCCGTTTCCTTTTGTGTGTCCCGGAATATGAAACTGGTATGTGGGGTTTTCATAAGCTTTTTTCAGGGCTTCTACAATAGGGGCCTTAACTTTTATTTTTGTATATTTATTTTCTAAAGTTTTATTCATAGCTTTTTTTGTTACATTCGTCATAATAATTAATATACACTAAAAAAAATTTTTTTTGCATATATTTTGTGTTACATTAATATTTGTGAACTGTTTTTTTAAAAGAATAGCTATAATACTTATTCTTCTGCTTTTTGCCCCGTCTGCGTTTGCTTTTGGTAAGAGTAAACACAGCGATACAAAAACAGTTGAAACGCAGGAAGTTATTCATCTTGATGTTACAAAGAACGAGCAGGAAAATTTCGCACCTGAGCAGGGACAAAAGAATAATGAATGGATTCAGAAAGATATTGTCCGTGATAACGTAGATACTGAGTTCTCCATTTTTGATAACCTTATTGACACAAATAAAGAGTCGGAACATCCTTTTAAAATTGAAGAAGAATCGCTTTTTGGAAGAATTTATAAGAAAAAACTTGAAAGAACGTCAATTCCTTCTTTTCTTTTGCAGGATGAACTCACTTTCAAGTATGATAAAGGCCCGATTGATAAAGTTCAATTTTATGGGGCCTATCAGGGAAATCTTGGTTTTGGCTTTGAAGGTGCTGATTATGATACGGATTACGGCTTTGGATTTATGGAAGCCGGTGTTGTCGGGGATTTTAAAGATAGAAACACAGATTTTAAATTGCAATTTAATTTCAGACCGGGTGAAAACAGGTCATATTTGCAAGGGTTGGTAACTGATGCTTATATAATGAACACACGAATTCCGCATCATAAAATTATTGTCGGTAATTCTCGAAATCAGGTTGGTTTTGAAGGTGGTATGGGTTCATACGTTTTGCCTTTTGCGATGCGTTCCCAGATTTCAAGAACATTTGGTAATACGCGTGCTCTTGGTTTGAGAGTTGTAGGAGACTATGACTTGGTGGATTACAGTTTGGCGTTGAACAGTTCTGACAGATTTTTTAAGGAATTTTTTCCGGGTGTTGAATTTACCGGCTGGGTAAACTTAAAACCGCTGGGTAAAACAGACGGTAAATATGGAACATTAGTTTTGGGCGGCGGGCTTAATGCCGGGCATAATGATACTGATTATACTGTTGGCGGTGCTTATGCAAGCTACAGATACAAAAAATTTATGGCAAACTTTGAATATGCAATAGCAGACGGCTATAATGGAACATATAGAAGCACTGATAAAGCTACCGGTTTTTATACAACAATTGCTTATAGAATTACGCAAAAACTGCATATTCTTGCTCGTTATGACCAATTTGACCCTAATCGTGATATTGCTGATAACAAACGCCGTGAATATTCAGTCGGACTAAATTACTTTATAAAAGGTCAGGCACTTCGTTTAATTCTTAATTATGTTTTCTGCGACAATGAGGACACAGAAGACAGCCACAGAATTATTCTTGGGACACAAATAGTCCTGTAATTAGTATTTGCATTTAGTTTTTGTATCCCAATCTAAATCATCACAGTGCAGATAATCCATATTTTCGTTTTGCAAAACCCATGCAGTACATCCGCGTCCGTTGTCTTTATCTGTTCTTCCTTTATTACAGAATTCTTTAAAACGTGTAGAGTTATCTGTAGGACTACCCTCCGGGACAATTTTGGCGGGTGAAAAGTAAATTTTGAAATAAAATATATCTTTTCCAACAGTACATTTACCTTTGTAAATACATTTATTAAGTGAAACATAAATATCCATCATTCCGTTTTCTACCCATCCTGATGAAATCGTCGTACCATCAGCCAGGGCTATATTTGGAATAGCTTTGTTGGTTGAGATTGTATTGCGGAATGTTCCGTCTAATGAGTAAGAATCATATTCATGACGGATATATTGATTTGCTTTTCCCCCGTCTACAGATTTCATATTTTCGGCGAGGTAATTAAAAATTGTATATGCACTTGTATAATCTGTGATATTGTTTCCGTCTTCATCGGTTCCTATATATGTCTTACTTTGATCCCAGTATTGTGAATCTCCATATTTGTTAATAGACATTAAATATGCCTGTTGCATTGTTGAATATACTTTTTTTAATTGAGCAACTGTTTGTTTTTCTTTGTGGTTGGCAACCAATACCGGCATTGTCATTGCTGCGACCACACCTATAATCCCAAGAGTTATTAAAACTTCCGCTAAGGTAAAACCCTCTTTTTTTAATTGCAATGACTTTAAGTTAAACATTATTTTGCTGCCTCCTTAAAATATAAAATAAATTATTTATAAATAGTTTAGACTACTTATATATAGATTAATATAACTTATTTTACATTAAAAGTCAAGATAACATATAATGATAAGATGCAAATAAACGATATGACAGATTTTCAGCTCGTAAAATTCCTTTTGAATAAAGAATATATGCTTCAAAAGGAATTGTCTGAAAAATTGAATGAATATTTCGGAAAAGATACAAAACCGGCAAATTTTTCCGCGAAATTAAGACGTGAATATTTAACTTTCAAAGAATTGAAAGCAATTTGTGATATTTTGGGTTATGATTTAATTATTGAAAAACGGAAGAACTAGAAATTTATACTATGCTTCTTCTTTTTTGTGTTTAACGTCTTCTTTAATTACAATAAGGTTGTTGATAATTTTCATTGCACAGGTAGGAAGCACTACATCATCAAGTCCTGATGCGATGCTTATGATTTTTCCTGCGCCAAGAACAACTTCGTCTCCTTTGTAGAAGAATTTGTAATCGTCTTTTCTGTCTGAACGTATAGTAATTTGAGCCATGTTTTTACCTCTTTTTTAATAATACAAAACTTATTTTGGGAGTGCAGCGGTACGCTCCTAAAGTACATTTTTATACAAAGATTAAATCTCGGGTGCAGCTGTATGCTGTCCTTTATTGTTATAAAAAATTCCTTCCGACATAACTTCTTCATAAATTTCTTCGTCTTTTTTAAAAGCCTCGGGTGTGTAAGGATATAAATCAATACATACATCCATTTCTGTTTCAATTTTACCTATAATAGGCCAGATTTGTTCACGCTTTGATTTATCTTCAATGTCAAAAAGTGCGACAATTTCTATATCTTCGCCTTCATGCATTTTACCGTCGGTATGTATGCCAAAAAGATACATGCCTTTAAAGTCATTAAAAACACGATTGAAAGCTATTGACAATTTTGCAATTACATCATCAACAGTATTAGCCATAATTTATCCTTTTATTTTAGAAGTAACTTCATTTCTGCCAACAGTTGTTTGTTCTGATGTTGCCAGATTTTTTACGGAAACTTTATCAGCTTTAATTTCATCTTCGCCTAAAATTAGTGCAAATTTTGCGGTTTT
>CALUVX010000009.1 GCA_944324295.1 Candidatus Gastranaerophilales bacterium | reverse complement strand
GTTTATGCTTCAAATATGATTGGCTGGAAAGTGTGGGTTCTGAGGAAATAGTGTGTATGATGGAAAATATAATATTGATTTTATAGTAAAAGAATGAGAAGCAGTAATAGAGCAGATGAAATGATCTTTTTCATGGGGAATGAATGGAGAAAAGAATTAAGTAAATATAAAAAGAAAGCTACCAATTTCTTGTAATCGAATTGGTAGCTTTTTTATTTTGCAAATAATTATTGCGTTAAAATATGCTGTGCAATGAGATCGTTTATAAGTTGTTTTGTACACAGTTGAATTTGTTCCGGAGAATATTGTTGTAGTTCACACTCGGAAATAAAGCCAAGAAGACCAAAGGTGAGAAAGCTGCAGCTGATGCGTAAAGGATATTTGAAGCGGATGTGAGTTGTTGTTTTCTCTAATTCTGTAAAAACATAATTTAAAAGATGTTTTGAAAATGAAGCATATAAATAAGGATTTTTATCAGAAGATACATACTGAAAGAAATTGTGCTGACTATGATATGTTTGCAAAATACTATCGAGCAAATTGCATAGGTCGTTGAGAATAGAATGGGGAGCACAACAAGATGCTTGAAGCTTTTCATAGCGAATATGAGCCATTTCAAGCATATCGCAGATAATATTATCAGCCAATTTATATTTATCGGAATAATGAGAATAAAATGTAACACGGCTTGTTTGTGATATTTCGCAGATTTGTTTTATGGTTATTTCTTCAAACAAATGCTGGGAAAGAAGATGGATAAGGCTTTGCTTTAGGTTTTGTTTTGTTTTAATAATTCGCTTATCTTCAGACATGAAAACACCCTAATTAAATTTAGTTTAGTAGTTTTAAATTTGGAAAATATTATATTAAAATAAAATATTAAAAAAGCTCCGTTAAAATATAGGATATAGAGAGCATAGACAGAATGGTTATGCATTACAAAAGGAGTGATTTTTTTGAAAAATTCGATTAAACGTATTTTGAGAAAAAGTGATATTAATCGATATATACAATATTTGTGTCAGCAAGAAAAAGCAATGCATACACAAAAGAAGTATGCCAGAGATTTAATGGCTTTATTAGCATTTTTGCCAAATGGAATTTGTGAAAAAGAAGTTTTGCTAACATGGAAAAGTTATCTTTGTGAACAATTTGCTCCGAGTACAGTAAATTCTATGATTGCAGCTTTGAATGGATTTTTATCTTTTCAAAATTGGAATGATTTAAGGATAAAACCCCTTAAAATACAAAAAGTTTTATTTTGCCAAGAAGAAAAAGAGCTGACAAAACAAGAATATCAAAGATTAGTGAAAGCGGCACAAGGAATAAAAAATCAACGATTGGCTTTGGTTTTGCAAACAATTTGCTCTACGGGAATTCGTGTTTCAGAACTTAAGTTTATTACTGTAAAAACAGTTGAAACAGGAAGAGCCGAAGTGGTATGCAAAGGCAAGCGCAGAATGGTGTTTTTACCGGATAAGTTATGTGCCCGATTAAGAAAATATTTACATAAAAATAAAATAAGTTCAGGACCGATTTTTATTACGAAAACCGGAAAACCATTGGATCGCAGTAATATCTGGAGAGATATGAAAAGTATTTGCAAAAGAGCAAAAGTTTCACCACAGAAAGTATTTCCGCATAATTTAAGACATTTATTTGCACGCACATATTATTCTGTAGAAAAAGATATTTCTCGTTTAGCTGATTTATTGGGACATACAAGTGTGACAACCACAAGAATTTATATGGTAGAAAGCGGTGCAATACATGCACAGCATATTGAACGCTTGGGGTTGATTATCACATAATTTCAATTATGTGGTGCTTATAGGGGGTGTAATGTAGGAATATTATACCACATAATTTCAATTATGTGGTCATAACAAGCAGTGTCATATGATTTGCTTGTTTTCTCAAAATATTTTTAATAAAAAATGGCATGACAAACAGACTGGCAAAGCAAATTTTCTTTTCCAGTCTGTTTTGTGCTGCCCAAAAATAAAAAAGACCCATTTTTTGGTTTTAAACTTATAAAAATTGAGTTCATTTTTATAAAGGTACTTTTTTACAATAAATATTAAGATAAAATTCAATAAATTTTGTCTTGTATATTTTTATAAATGACCACATAATTGAAATTATGTGGTGTGAAATGAATTGTAACAATTAGAAAATAGCAATTTAGGGTGTACTGTAAATGTATAGCAAAGGATAAGTGTTTATTATGACGGTACTACTTAGTATTGCAATAATATTGTTAGTCAGTATCTGCTTTATCTTATATTATCGCCAAAAGAAGTATAAAGAGCATTTATTACAAGCGTGTTATAAAGATTTATTAACAGGTGGATATAATGGCTTTTATTTAAAAGAACAATTACATTCTGAATTGAATCGGGATAAAAATAATGCAGCACTGATTGCAATTGACATTAATATGTTTCAGGAGATAAATGAAATATATGGGGTGCAGACAGGAGATAAAATTTTAAAAAGTATGTTTCATGTATTGCAAGAACATAGTAAAAATAATGGTTTTGTAGTACATATGAGAGCCGATGAGTTTATGCTTTTGCGCTTTTATGATACCATTGATCAATTAAACCAATGGATGGAATTGATGATTCAAGAGATAAACCAGAAAATTGAAACACATACAAAAATTTATGTGGCAATTTCTTCTGGGATTTATTTGATTGAAGAAATGAATCATGCAGTGGAAAAAATGTGTGATTGTGCAAATGCGGCCCGAACCATTTGCAAAAAGCAACAGAAAAAATATTTGTATTTTCATGAAAGCATGCGAAAAATTTCGATTGTGGAAAAAGAGCTGGAACAAACCATTGAAAAAGCAATTGCAAAAAAAGAATTTTGTGCATGGTTTCAACCGAAATATAATGCACACACAAAACAGCTTATCGGTGCAGAGGCTTTGATTCGCTGGAATAAACCAGATGGGACACTTGGAATGCCGGCACAGTTTATTCCTGTATGCGAAAAAAGCGGAAAAATTTTAAACATTGACCGGTATATGTTTGAGTATGTATGCAGTAATTTGAGCCGCTGGATTAAAAAAGGATGGAAGCCGGTTCCTATATCAGTAAATATGTCACGTGCATATTTAGAAAATAGGGATGTTATACAGTATTTGGTTGATACAATAAAAAAGTATAATGTTCCAGCAAAGTACTTGAATTTAGAAATTACCGAAAGCAGCATGATTGAGCGAGAAGAAATTTTAGCTCAACTGGTGGAACAAATGCGCAGCATTGGATTTGGTGTATTGCTGGATGATTATGGGGCGGGATACTCTTCTTTAAAATCGTTAAACTTAATGAATTTTGACAGTATAAAAATTGATAAAAGTTTTACGGATACCATTGGAACAACAAAAGGAAACAACATTGTTCAGCATACTATTTTTTTGGCACACAGTTTGGGAATGAAAGCAATTGCAGAAGGAGTAGAAACAGAATTACAATATCAATTTCTGTGTAATTGCAACTGCGATTATATTCAGGGATATTATCTTTCAAAACCAATGCCGATAAAAGACTTTGAATGTATGC
>CALUVX010000008.1 GCA_944324295.1 Candidatus Gastranaerophilales bacterium | reverse complement strand
AAGGATTTCGTCATCAGCTTTCAATCCTGCTTTTTCCGCAGGGGTGTCTTCGATAGGCGCAATTACCATTAATTTGCCGTCTTTAACTGCAATTTGGATACCTATACCCTTCAAAGAACCTTTGATAGAGCTTGTTTCATCTGCAAATTCTTTAGGATCCAAAAATTTTGTATAAGGATCATTTAAACTTGCAACCATTGTATTAATGGCAACGTATGCATCTTCATTTGTATGAATTTTACTGTCATATTTATGCCGCCATTTAGCCCAGTCCTGTTGGTTGTTAGACTGGTCAACAAATTTGTTGTTAATCAGACGCCAAACATTGTCGTATAAGTCAACAGGGCCGTAAGCAAAGACATTATCTCTGATTACCCAGCCTGAAAGGAACAAAAATGTTCCAAGGAATATAATGCTTTTTCTCATAATGTTTCTCATTCTTTAACTGTTTCCTCCAAATACTCTTAACCTTTTTGTTGCACAACTTACTTATTAAGATGTAATTTTAATAAAAAAGTTTCCTGATCTGCAATTTTAAGCATTAAAAGTTTTTTTTGAGATAATAATAACATAATTATGAGAAAAAAGAAAATTTTCATTCCTCTTTAAAACTATTTTTTCTCGTCTTGTATCAGTAAATAGGTCATAATATCTAATCTGCTCATTATTTCTGTATAACTTTCGAGGGTTATTTCCAGGTTATTTTTTGCAGTTTGTTTCGTAATATCAATACTTTTCAGCATTTCCTTTTTTAAATTTTGATTAAGCATAACAATTACCTCTTTTTTTCGAACGTTTTTATTATAAATACAAAAATAAAATAAATCAAGAAAAAACGGAAATAAAATTAAAAATAATAAATTTTTTCAAAAAATAATGTCAATATGACTGATTTTCAGAATTGTCAATAAAGCTGATAATAGAAAAATGGATAATGAATATCTGAAGAAATTTGCTAAGCATTTAAAAAAAATCAGAAAAGAGAAAAATATCAAGCAGGATGACTTTTTAGATGTAAACGGAATTTCGCGCTCAACCATCGCTATGGTTGAAACCGCAAAAACAGATATTACTCTTTCAAAGTTAAAGATTATTGCTGATGTTCTGGGGGTTAACCTTAAAGAGCTGCTTGATTTTGATTAATTAAAGGTAATAACGGCAATTTCCGGCGGACAGTTTAAACGTACAGGAAGAATACTTGTGCCGAGACCTTTAGTTGTATATATTTTCTTTCCTTTATCGTTTAAAAAGCCGTTTGCATACTTATTGCCGTATATTGAAGGTACTGTTATTGCTTTATTTGTCCTTATTTGTCCGCCATGCAAATGTCCGGCAAGAGTTAAATTCACGCTATACGGTACATCGGGCATAATATCAGGAGTGTGGCTCAATAAAATTACCGGTTTGCTTATATTTGACAGTGCTTTTCCTATATTCGGCCTGCCTGTTTGTAAATCATCTACTCCTGCAATGCAAAATTTTTCAAAACATTTGTTTTCATTGAATAGAACTTGTATTTTGTTTTTTTCAAGTTCTGTTATACATTCTTCTTTTCCCTGCCAGCCGTCGTGGTTGCCTATTACAGCATAAGTTCCGTACTTTGAATTTATTTTGGCCAATTCTTTTGCTATTTTGTCAATAGTCATTGACATTCCTTTTTTGTGCCCGTTGACGTAATCTCCGCCGAGCAGAACAATATCGGCATTTTGTTTATTAATTGTTTTTACTATACGTTTTAGCCTGAACATTTCGTATGGTTTTATGTGAAAGTCGCTTGCGAAAACAATTTTCAGCCCTTTAAGCGAGTTGTCATCAATATTTATTCGTTTAACGGTAAGGATGTAAGGTTCTACAAATACTGCCCAACAGGCAGTTAAAACTATTATACAAAGTATTGATACAAAAATTATTTTCATTTTCTTCATTATATACCGTATAAAATTATAGCCGAAAGTATATGTTTTGTAAATACGGAAATATAATTAAAATATTTGACGGTATTTTTAGTATGGATGGCTACTTATTATTTTTTAGCGGCAGTGTGAATGTAACGGTTGTGTATTTATCCGGAACGCTTTCAAGGGAAATTGTGCCGTTGTGTGCAGAGATTATCTGCTTTGATATATATAACCCAAGTCCTATATTTACGCTTTTGTTCTGCTCGGCAAAAGAGACAAATTTGTCAAATACATCATTTTGATTTTTTTGACGGATACCTATACCGGAATTTTTCATTGATACAATAAGAAATGTTTTGTTATTTTCAACATTTACATATATTTCAGAGTTTTTAAAGCTGTATTTTATAGCATTTGCCAGAAGGTTATGCATAACCCTTTTTATTTCGTTATAGTCAAATGGTATTTTGTCGATTTTTGTTTTATAAGAAGTTTTTATAACAATATTTCTGTCGGAGGCCGCGTATTTTGCCTGTTCACAGCATTCTGTTACAAGATTTTTAAATGAGTTTATCTGCTTATTGATTTTTATTTTGCCGTTTTCATATTTAAATTTATTCAGAATATTTATAACCATATCTTCAAGATATTCGGTTGAATTTAGAACATTTTGGATAATTTCCAGTTGATCATTATTCAAGTTTTTACTGTAATTTGTAAGAAAAAGTCTTAGAGCGGAAAGTTCTGCCTGAACAGGGCCTTTCATGTCATGGGTAACCATGGCAAGGTATGAATCAAGTTGTTTCGAGCGGTTTTTATTTTCGCTGTATGATTTCAAAAGGCTGCAAATCTGTGATTTTACGACTTTTACGTTGAACGGTTTTTCTATATAAATATACGATCCAAGATTAAAACCTTTAATTTTGTTTTCTGCATCTGAAAGTGCTGATATAAATATTATCGGAGTATTATGGTTCAGGGCACTGTTTTGAATGATTTGAGCAAGTTCATAGCCTGACATATCAGGCATCATTATATCCAGAAGAAATAAATCAAATTTTTCTTGTTCTGCAGCAGCGGCCGCTTCTTTGGGTTTTAGATAAACGCTGAGATTTAATCCCGAAGATTTTAGCATTTCTTTTAGTAAATCAGTATTAAAGGGATTGTCGTCAACAATCATGACCTTCAATCCCTTTATATTTTCATATTTGTCATTGGCAGAGAATATATTGTCTTTATGTTTATTATTGTTGTTTTTATTGACAAAGTCGTTAATAATTTCTTTGCGTACAGGGTATTCTATGACGTTTGCGGCTCCGCACAGATTGGCATTTATTACATTTTGCCGTGAAATTTCTCTGGTTGCGAGCCATACTTCCATATTAGAATTTGTTTTACAAAAATTTGAAATTTCGTTTAAATCTCTAAAATCTGTTTTGATTATGCAGAGTCTCTTATCCTCAAGACCTTTTAAATTTTTAAGCTCCTTAACATTGTTAACAAAAATGATATCTTGAACCCCATTAGAGGATAACAGATTTTTCATAATAATAACTATAATCAGGGAATATTTGAAATCAATTACCTAACCAGCTATATTTTTGATTTATGTTTGTGTTAATGATAAACTGTAATTATGGCAAGTACAATTGAAGAATTGGTATCACAAATCAAGGACCGTCTGGATATTGTCGACGTTGTACAGGAACTTGTAATCTTAAAGAAAAACGGCGGGCATTACTGGGGATTGTGTCCTTTTCATAAAGAGAAAACCCCTTCTTTTTCCGTAAATCCTAATTTGGGTATTTATAAGTGCTTTGGCTGCGGAGAAGGCGGGGATGCTTTAACTTTTATAATGAAAACTCAGAATAAAACTTTCATAGAAGTTGTCAGTGAGCTTGCCGACAGATTCGGGCTTGAAATGCCTAAAAGTTTCCATAAATCCGACTCAAAGGAATTAAAAGATGAAATGATTAGGGCATGTACAAAGGCGGCAGAATTTTATAATTTGAGGCTTTTGAAGGATAAAGAACCTGAAACAACGCAGGTTTTGGAATATTTGAGCGGAAGAGGAATTACAAAAGATATTATTGAAAAATATCATCTCGGGCTTGCACCGAAATCTTTTGCGACTTTTTACAAAAAATTCAGAAACGAGTTTTCCGAAGATGTTATGGAAAAAGCCGGGCTTATTATAAAAACCCGTGAAGGGGATGAATATATTGACAGATTCAGAAACAGGGTGATTATTCCGATACAAAACGAATTTGGAGATTATGTAGCTTTTGGTGCCCGTGCAATAGAAAAAGATCAGACGCCGAAATATTTGAATTCTTCTGACTCTTTGATTTATAATAAAAGTAAACTCCTCTATGGTCTTTATACTGCAAAAGATGCAATTAAAGATGAAGATAGTGTAATATTAATGGAAGGTTATTTCGATGTAATCTCGGCCCAGGCACATGGGATTGAGAATGCAGTGGCTTCCTGCGGAACTTCGTTAACGGCTGACCATATTAAGCTCCTTTCAAGGTACACGCCGTCAAGAAGAATTTATCTTTCTTTTGATACGGATTCCGCAGGACAAAAAGCCACTAAAAGGAATGCAGAGCTTATTAAAGATGCATTTACCGGACTCGGGAATATCAAACAGTTTGATGAAAGCTATATTTCAACATCTAATGATAAATATTCCTGTGAAATTAGAGTCATTGCCCCGCCTGAGGGCAAAGACCCGGATGAGTTTATCCGTTCTGTCGGAGCGGAAAGTTACAAGGAATATATGAAACATGCCCCTTTGCTTATAGACTTCCAGATTAACAGTATTTTGAAAGAAAAACCCGTAACACCTATTGAAAAAACAAAAACTGTTAAAGAAATTATTCCGCTTCTGACAGAAATTCAAAATAAAATTATTCAGGCAGAATATGTAAAAATGATTGCCGATACTCTTCAAATCAATGAAAATGCTCTTCTTAGCGAACTCAAGTCCGTTCAACAGTCTCAGGAGATTAAAAAAACAGATGTTGAGAGAATTGTTAAGAAAAATGTATCAATTTCTGAAAAAGCGCAAAAAAATTTATTGAGCGTTTTTCTTGTAACCGACAGTCACTTCTCGTTTGAACAAATCAGGCAAATGACAGACAGCGCACAGTTTACGGATGAAACGTTAATAAATGTAAAATCTACAATTGACAAATTAACTTGTACCGTAAATAATGTGAAAGAATTAATTGAAAAATTATATACAGCATACGCTGACCAACCGGATATACAAAAAATCATTACAGATTTGATAAGTATCGCGGAAACATTCCAGAACCTTGATGATAACGATTTTGTAACGGCAATCACTGAAAATATAAATAAAATTAAGGAATGCCACACAAAAAAAGAACAGGAAAAAATCAGAAATTTATATAAAAGCGCAAATGATGATGACACTGAAGCCCTGAAAATTCAAATGCAGCTAAGAGATAAGATAAATAACAGATTAAAATTGGAGAAAATGAATGAGTAAAAAAAGACAAAGCAGCTCCTCTATTGTAAGTATTATGGATGAAGATAACCTCGACTTGCATGATATTGATGATGATGTTACCCTCTCTGCTGATTCCGACAGCGTTAATTATATGAATGTGGATATCAGTACAGATAATATCGAAGATATTGTTACCGAAAAAATGGAAAATAAAGCTAATCTTGAAGATATCTATATGATTAACAATCATGAAGATACGGCAGATAGTGATTTTGAAGTTCCAAAAGGTATAGCTGTCGATGATCCTGTAAGATTATATTTGAGAGAGATCGGAAGAATTAAGCTTCTTTCGGCTAATGAAGAAATTGAACTTGCAAGAAAAATTCTTGAAGGCGGAACCCCCGGGGCTATTGCTAAAAGAAAACTTGTTCAGGCAAACCTTCGTTTGGTTGTAAGTATAGCTAAAAAATATGTAGGACGCGGAATGCTTTTTCTTGACTTAATTCAGGAAGGAAACCTCGGTCTTATCCGTGCAGCTGAAAAATTTGACCACGAAAGAGGTTTTAAATTTTCAACTTATGCAACCTGGTGGATAAGACAGGCTATTACAAGAGCAATCGCTGATCAGGCAAGAACAATCCGTATTCCTGTTCACATGGTTGAAACTATTAACAAATTGAAAAAAGTTACAAGACGTCTTGCTCAGGAACTTTCCAGAAAACCGACAGAAGATGAACTTGCTATTGAAATGAATGTTTCAATTCCAAAACTTCGTGAAATTATTAAAATTGCTCAGGAACCTCTATCTCTTGAAACTCCAATAGGTAAGGAAGAAGATTCTCGTTTGGGTGATTTTATAGAAGACAAAGAAGCTGATGCTCCTATTAAAACAGTTGCGTCAGAACTCTTGAGAGAAGATTTGGCAGAGGTTTTGTGCACACTTTCTCCGAGAGAACGTGATGTTTTGAGACTTCGTTTCGGTATGGATGACGGACGCCAAAGAACACTTGAAGAAGTCGGTCAACTGTTCGGCGTAACACGTGAGCGTATCAGACAGATTGAAGCAAAAGCTTTGAGAAAATTGCGCCATCCAAACAGAAGTAAACGTTTAAGAGAATATGTAGAATCATAGTTTAAAAAAGCTCTCAATTGAGAGCTTTTTTATTATGAATAAATTTGTCATTCTAGGCCTAATATTATGAGATTCTTCGGGCTATGCCCTCAGAATGACATTTAGGCGGAAGAATCGCATAACTTTTCTGTATGTCAAGGGATAATTACGAAATAAAAAGACCGATCGGCAATCGGTCTTTGAATTTAGTGTGAGTAAATGTGTATATTTATAAGTTAAACTAACAATGCGTCTAAAAATTCTGTAACACCTCCGGCTGTTTCGTTACCTAAAGGTTTATCCATATATTTTGCAAGTTTGTCCGGATCAACTCCTTTGATATTTGCCATTGCGTATGCTGCAAAATTGTCTTCAGGTTCAATTCCTTGGAGTTCATCCAATGAGGCCATAAACGGTGTGTTAAAATATTGTTCAATTCTTCTTTGAGTTGCAGCTTCTGATTTATCGACTTTAGATAACTGTACTCCCCAAATCTGTGCAGCCGTTGCATCTAAAGCACTTGCTTCAACTTTTTCGGTTCCTTTAAAATTAATTACAGGTTTAGCACTTTCGGTTTTTTCTTCTTTGCCTGTTTTTCTTGCATTTAAAGCTTCGTAATAAGCTTTTAATGCTTCTAAATTCTGATTGTTGCCGTTGTTTCCGTTAACTTTAGTCATTTCCGTTTTCTCCTTTGTTAACCCGTCTGCATCTTGCATAGGGTTATTCATTTACTCACAATATCTGTATCGGTCATGTTTTTAATAAACTTTAATTAAAAATCATAAATTACAGATATTTGTAACATATTGTAACAATACTCTTATCTCTTAAATTTTCCTTTTAATTGATTTCCATATTTATATAAAGTATTTTTGTATTTAAAAATTGCGTCTATGATATATATTTTTTACATATTATTTTACAAAACTTTACATGCTCAATTTACCAAATTTTGGAGATTTAGCACGGTATGACTGAAATATATACTTTTGGCTAGTAGTAAAAATGTATCATTTTGCTAATATAATAGTAGGTGAGAGAGCAATTTAAAAAAAGACAATTCAGGAAATATGAAAAAGAAAAGAATAGACTTAACGGAAAGGGAAATTGAAGTATTAAAATTAGTTGTTCCCGGATACAACAACAAAGTAATTGCAAAAAAATTATGTATTACAAATCACACGGTAAAGGCTCATTTAACCCAAATATATAAAAAACTCGGGGTTACCAACAGAACCGCAGCTGCTATTAAGGCAAAAGATAATAATATTATTCCTCCTCAAGACTCAGAACAGCCATAAAGGCTTCCTGTGGAACTTCTACGCGGCCGACGGATTTCATACGTTTTTTACCTTTCTTTTGTTTTTCCAAAAGCTTTCGCTTACGAGAAATATCTCCGCCGTAACACTTGTCCAGTACGTTTTTTCGCATTGCTTTAATATTTGTTCTTGCGATAACACGGCCGCCGATTGCTGCTTGAATCGGAACTTCAAACAGTTGGCGCGGAATTATATCTTTTAGTTTTGATGTTAATTTTTGTCCGATATAAAATGCGCTGTCTTCATGGCAAATGACCGAAAGGGCATCTACAACTTCGCCGGCAAGCATGATATCTAATTTTACTAATTTTGAGCGTTTATAATCTTTAAATTCGTAATCCATGCTTGCATAACCCTTTGTTCGTGATTTTAACTGATCATAAAAATCTGTTATAACTTCACTAAGTGGGATTTCATACTCAAGGCTTGCGCGTACTTTATCAATATAAGACATGTTTTTGAAAATTCCGCGTTTTGTCTGTGCAAGATCCATTAAAGTTCCGACATAATCGTTAGGAGTAATAATTTGTACTTTTACATAAGGTTCTTCAATATAATCTCTAACTTGAGCCGGAGGAAGGTTTGCAGGGTTATCTATTTCTACCATTTCGCCGTTTGTCTTGTAAACATGATAAACAACTGACGGTGCTGTTGTAACTATTGAAAGTCCGTATTCACGTTCAAGTCGTTCCTGCGCTATTTCCATGTGTAACATACCCAAAAATCCACATCTAAAGCCAAATCCAAGTGCGGTTGAAGTTTCAGGTTCAAAAGTTATACTGCTGTCGTTAAGCTTAAGCTTTTCAAGTGCTTCTTTTAAGTCGCCGTAATCATCATTATCAACCGGATACATACCCGAAAATACCATTGGCAGGGCTTCTTTATACCCGGGTAAAGGTTCTTTGGCCGGATTTTCTACAGATGTCAGGGTATCTCCGACAAAACGCGTCAATTCTTTAATAGAACCTGCAAAATATCCAACATCACCGCATACCAGTTCTTCCACCTGAACTCTTGAAGGTGTTTGATATCCGAGTTCCACAACGTCGTATTCTTTGCCTGACGCCATAAATTTTACTTTATCGCCAAGTTTAATTTTTCCGTCCATAATCTTGAAGAAACATAGTGTTCCAAGATATTGGTCATAAGCACTGTCAAAGACAAGTGCTCTAAGAGGTTTGTCTGAATTGTCGACCGGCGGGGGAATTAAATCAACAACAGCTTCCAATACATCTTCAATACCTATTCCTGCTTTTGCACTGACAGGGATTGCAAGAGAGGCATCTATTCCGAGAACTTCTTCAATTTCTTCTTTTACGCGTTCTACATCGGCGGATGGAAGGTCTATTTTGTTAATTACAGGGATAATTTCTAAATTCTGTTCAATTGCAAGATAAACATTTGCTAATGTCTGTGCTTCCACACCCTGTGTAGCGTCAACTATAAGCAAAGCACCTTCACAAGCTGCAAGTGAACGGGAAACTTCGTAGGAAAAATCAACGTGCCCGGGGGTATCTATAAGATTTAGAATATAATCTTTGCCATTTTTGGCCTTATAATTCATCCTTGCCGAATTTAATTTAATTGTAATGCCACGTTCACGTTCGATATCCATAGAATCCATAATCTGATTCTGCATATCACGTTCGGCAACTGTGCCTGTTTTTTCAAGCAGTCTGTCGGCAAGTGTTGATTTCCCGTGATCAATGTGGGCAATTATACAAAAATTTCGTACATTATCTCTGTATTTCATAATTTTTATTATATTAGAAACACATATAAGTTACAACAGAGACGGAAAAACATTTTATTTGACAAAATTTAAAACTTTAAACCCGCGTTTTTTCTTTTCAAGTTCAATATCCGGCAGTTCATAGCATTTTATACAACGTGCTTCATAAGTTTCATCTCCGCCTATCATAATTAACGGGGAATTCTTATCTGCTGGTTTCCCGTCAATCAGCCTTTGAGTTCTTGTTGCATTTTCACATCCGCATTTCATACAAACAGCATGTAATTTATCAACTTTTGTTGCAATACACATTAATTCAGGCATACTGCCGAAAGGTTCTGCCTTAAAATCAAGCTCCAGACCTGTTCCGATAACCTTTTTACCTTCATCCATAAGTTTTGAAATAACTTTTACGATATTGCTGTCAAAAAATTGAAGCTCATCTATTGCAATAACTTCATCTTCCGGTTTTACTATGCTCATAATCTGAATGGCATGTTTAACTTTTATGGCATCAAGCCATAGACCATTGCGGGATTCAATATAATCTCCCTTTGAACGTGTATCAATGTCGGGTGATATAACTTTTACTTTTCTTTTTGCTATAATCGAGCGTCTTACGCGTCTTAAAAGTTCTTCTGTCTTTCCGCAGCTCATAGGCCCGGTGATTAATTCAAACGAATATCCGAAATCCATATTTATACTATCTTCCCAAAACTATTATTGTATTTAATACGTTAATTATACAACTTTGATATTAAATTGAAAAGTAAATTAATGTAAAATTTTGTCGCGTAATTTTTTCAATCCGGCTCCATAGAAATATCTCAGCTGTTCTGGGAAGTTATCCTGAATATCAATCATATACATATCATGCACCGTAAACGCTTTTATCAAAAATACAATCTCGGGGTTTTTTGTCCATATTACTTCCGGAGTTTCATTTTTTAAAGGCTGGGTTATACCAAACAGACCTTCGCTGTTATCTGCGGCCAGAAAAACGAATTTACCGTTGAAATAGTGTTCAATCATAGGGATGCCCGAATGTTGAAATGATTTTCCAAATGTGCATATAAAATTGTCGTATTTAACTATTTTTACATCCAGTCCACGGTTATATGCATCAAGAAGTGAGTTTTCAAGGTATTTGAAATCCTGTGCAAAAAGAGCGATAAAAATTGATTTTTGTGCGCTTTTTATAATCTCTTCTATTTTGTTAATGATTTTTGTTCTTCCTGAAACAGGAAGAACAGGCTCCGTGTAATTTTCTTCTTTTATGTCAGGTAATTTCTTTTCAAGATAGTTTATTGTTGAATCAATCTTTCTTTTATAACGCTTTGTTAGTTCTTTAGGTTTTATAGGGGTATAGGTTACCGGTTTTGTATTTGAAGGGATTGCAATATGGAGGTTTTCAAGAGCCTTTAAAGTATCATAAGCGCGTGATTGCGGAATATTGGCAAGTTTTGCAATCTCATATCCTGTTGCTGGAAATTTTTTCAAAAGAGCAATATAAACCTTTGACTGGTATTCGTTAAGTCCTATTTCTTTAAGTTTATCTACAATTTCATCCATAAAAAGAGTTTAGCGGATTTTTTTATTTTGGGCAAGTGGTGGGGGAGCGTGGCCGCTCCATCCGATACGGCCTACGATTTTTCATAAATCGCTTTTGCTGTTTTTAAGTTCCTGATTCGGTGATGAATTCTATATCGCTTTATTTGTTTGATGCACTCGGGTGTGTCATCCCGAACTTGTTTTCAGTTTTCACAAACTTATCCCTCGCACCTGTTTTGCTTTAATTATCTTTGTTTTTATTAAAAATGAGCGTGGCCGTTCCATCCGATATAGCTTACGATTTTGCATAAAATCGCTTTTGCAGTTTTAAATTCCTGATTCGGCGGCAAATTCTATATCGCTTTGTTTGATGCACTCGGATGCGTCATCCCGAACTTGTTTCGGGATCTCAAAACTTAGCCTCAGATAATAATTTTTGACCCAAATAATGAAGTTATATAAATTATGGTTTTGGCCCGATTACGCTCTTGGGTGGGTTTCGTTGTAGACTTCTTTCAAATGCTGTGTTGAAACATGGGTATAAATTTGTGTGTTAGAAATGCTTGCGTGCCCCAAAAGTTCCTGTACAACCCTTAAATCAGCACCGTTTTCAATTAAATGTGTTGCAAAACTGTGGCGGAATACGTGAGGGGTTACATGTTTTGGCAGATTAATTTTTTCAACAACATCATTAATGACATTTCTTACCGTTTTAGTTTGTAATCTGTAGCCGGTGTTATTTATAAAAACAGGTGAATCTTCGCTTGTATCAGGCACAGGAAAACCTTTAGGAATTAATGCTCTTGCACTTTCTATGTAGCGTTCCAAAAAATTTTTGGCCCTGTCTGTTACAAGAATTATTCTTTCTTTTGAGCCTTTTCCAAAAACTCTTATTTCATTATGTTCGAGATTTAAGTCCCCAAAATTAAGTCCAGAAAGTTCCGATATTCTCATTCCGGTTGCCCATAAAAGTTCCAGAATAGTTCTGTTTCTGTAGCCTGCCGGGGTTTCAATTTTAATATTGTTTAAAATTTGTTCAACTTCGTCCGGCGTTAGAAATTTCGGCAGAGATTTTGGACGTTTAGGGGTGTTAAGATTGATTGCCGGATTTGAATCAACTTTTCTCTCCCTGTATAAGTATTTGTAAAAAGTTCTTAATGATGCAATCTTGCGCGCAACAGTTGTTTTTTTGTAGTTAAATTTTTGTATAAAATGAAGATATTCTCTTACCTTTTGAAAACTTACATCTTCGCAGGACTCACTGTCCATCCATACAAGAAAGCTCAAAATATCTGAACAATAAGCTTTTGCCGTATGTTTTGAAAAGTTTTTTTCAGCTATTATATATGATTTGAACTCTTCCAAATCCTGTTTTGAATTGTTATTAATGCTCATAAGGTTGTTTATTTCCTCTGAAATTCTTTTCTACTGCATTTATATTATTGATTTTTTATAATGACTATTATACAATATTTTTAGAAGAATTAAAATAATTAATTATTAAATCCTGCAGGAGAAATTATGAATTATAAAAAGTTAGTAATATCATCTATTGTCGTTATGGCTGCTCTATCAACACAGGTTTATGCAAAAGAGTTGCAGGCACAGGTTCAAAAGAATACAGCTAATAGTGCCAAAACTGCTAAAGCTGCCCCTGTTCAGTCTTCTACCCAGGCTTACCCTGAAATATCAAAACTTATAGAATATAATCATTGTGCTCAGGCTGATGAAAAAATCAGACAGCTTTTGAATTTGAAGCCCAATGATGTCAACCTTTTAGCATTGAGAACTGTTTCAATGGCTAAACAGCATAAATTGGATCCTGCACAAAAAGAACTTGATAAATTGTTAAAACAATATCCGAAAAATCCTACGCTTCACTATGCACAGGGGCTTGTATATTTACAGAGAACAACTTCTTCAGATGTTGATTACATTAAAAATACAAGAGGCTTGATAAATAATTCTATTAAGGAGTTTGTTAATGCCGTAAACTTGAACAGTAAATATTACGAAGCGTACAACGCAATGGGTGTTGCAACATTGAAACTCGGAAATAAAAATGATGCAATGGATTTGTTTAACACTGCAATTAAAATTAATCCTTCTTTTGCAACAGCTTATGATAACATAGGTGTTGTTGAAATGATGAACGGAAATCTTGACTCTGCTGAAAATTATTTTATGAAGGCTATGAAATATAACAGCCATAACCCGACAGCATGGTATCACATGGCTCAGGTTGAGACACGCAGAGGCAATTATTCCAAGGCATTAACCTGGGTAAACCATTCTGTTCATGTAAATCCTAATTCATCGCCTGCTTTGACTTTGCAAGGTGAATTATACTTGAAACAGGGTAACCAGGCTGCTGCTATTAACTCTTTCAAAAAGGCGCAGATTGTTAAACCGGAAAACTCAAGACCTTACTTGAACCTTGCAACAATTTATGAAAATCGTGCCGATGAAGAATTTGCAATGGAGCAGTTAAAAACTGCTATTGCTATTAATCCTAATTATCAGGAAGGTAAATTGAGAATTGCAAATATGGCTCTTCATACAAGAAAATATGATCAGGCTCTTGATTATTATTCCAAACTTGTCGGAGATTCAAATTATAACGATGAAGCAATCGTGGGTCTTGCAAATACATACTATGAAATGGCAAAAGACCGTGGAAATAATGAAGGTATAACTACTAATAAAGAAGTTTATCTGGCTTATGATTATATAAATCAGGCAATAGAAAAATGCCCTGAAGATTTGAAACTTCACCTTGCGAAATTAAAACTTGCAAGACTTGTTCACCAGGAACCTTTATCAAGGGACAGCTTGAACTATATTATTCAAGCCGCCGGCAACAACCTTATGGATAGTGTAATTAAAGGTGAAGCTTACCTTGCTATGGGCAGAGAAAAGGACGCAGTTTATACTTTTGAAAATGCAGTTAATTTTTCAAATTCTGTTGATGATGATCTTTATCTTGCTGAAATTCTTGTTCATAATAAACAGTTCAGAACTGCAAGACTTGCTTTGCAAAAAGCTTTGACAAAAGATCCGAATAATGTTATTGCGAAAAACGGAATTGCTTATATAAATCTTTGTGAAACAAAATCAAATGAATTCTTTGATATTGCGCAGAGAGAATACCAGCAGAACAACTATGCAACTGCTATAGAATACTGTAACCGTGCAATTGATTTTTATCATAACAGCCCTCAGATTGCTAAATTGAAGGCTATGTCGTATGAAAAAGAATTAAATTACAGAGGTGCAATAAAATACTATCAACAGTACCTTGCAATGAACCCTAACGCTGCCGATAAAGCTGAAATCGATAAAAAAATCGAAAAATTCAAAGTTAAGGCAAAATAATTAAAACCAGGCATGAAAAATAAATTCGATATTCGAAAGACATTTGAAATATTTTTGAGAGAGCCCATCAGTGTATTAACTGAAGGGCTGTTTCAACTTGTGAATATTGAAAATAACATATTTAGCCAAAAGCCTTATGTAAATGTTGATTTCGTAAATAAGAAAACCCAAATTACCGTAGTAAACAGCGATAAAATGTATAATTTGTTTCAAAAAGTTTTGTTTAAGCAAAAATTAAAGGAACAAAAAGAAAAAATATTGAGTAAAAATTAGTTATACATTGTAAGATTTATGGATTTTAAGTAGTTACCTTATATTTTCAAATTTCAATTGATTTCTATATAAGTTATCAATCAATCTTGCAATATCTTCTCTGTCCTTTTTCTCGGGAATTTTTATGTTATCGTAAGATCTTGTCATTACTTTAGCAGGTTCAACCGGGGTATAGCTTGCGAAGTTTTTGTTGTTTACCCAGCTTGTAACTTTTTGTGTATCGGGATCAATTTTTTTGATTATACTTACAGTTTTCCCGTCCCGTTTATAAATCGAAATAGTTATGATTTTCCCGGTTTCGGGATCATATTCCTGAATTGATGAAATTTTTGTTTCATCTTTAATGTTAAAGTTTATTGTGCGGAGCTTTTTGCCAGAATTTATATCATATTCATCAATTGATTTATACAGCACGTAATTTACAGTTCGGATTTTTTTCCCTGATTTTCTGTCATATTCATCAACAGAACGAATTTTTTTATCGTTAAAATAGTCATAATGAGTTGTTTTTACTCTTGAGCCGGTTGCTACATCAATTTCTATAACTCTGTCTATTGATTTTCCGTTTTTACGGTAAATTATTTCTTCCCTTGTTTCAGGATGCATATTAGAATACAGAAGCTTTAAATGAGAGTCTTCTTGTTTTTCAGGGAACCCTTTTTGTAATGCTGTTAATAATTTCATATAAATTTCTCCTACATATATAATACATGATAAAATAATTTTTGCTATTTTATGTAAAGTATTATACATAATTAAAATGTATAAAATATTACCCGGTAAGGTACAATAATATATTACCCCCTTTTTTGTAAAAGTTTCAAGAAAGTTTTATAGTCTGTTCCCCAGCTTGCCATTGCATTTAGAACAGGTGCAAGACTATAGCCTACATCTGTCAGTGTGTATTCAACTCTGGGAGGAACTTCATTGAAAACTTCTCTTTTAACAAGTCCGTCATCTTCCATTGAGCGAAGGTTTGTTGTCAAAACTTTTTGGGATATTCCGCTGCATGTTTTTTTCAATTCGCCAAAGCGTTTTGTCCCGTTTAACAGGTCTCTAATAATAAGAATTTTCCATTTTTCGCCAATAAGTTTCAATGTGGTTTCTACCGGGCATTTTGGTAGTTCTTTAAGTTCCATAAACAAAATCACCTATAGTATCTTTTATATACAATAGGTGATTTTACGTAATATGTCAAATTATTAAAAGATTTTGTAAATTAAATAATATATTATGGAAGAAATAATCATACAAGCCGGAATTGTAACAATCCAGGCAATGACGATATTTCCGACAATTCTCCATTTGACTGCGTGTGCGTGGAATGTTGAACCAACACCCATAATTGCGGTTGAAATAACATGGGTTGTGCTTAGAGGAATTCCGAAATGTGAAGCAGTCAAGATTAAGCCTGCGGCTGAAGTTTCTGCGGCAAATCCGTGTATGGGTTTTAGTTTAATAATTTTATGCCCCATTGTTTTTATAATTTTCCAACCGCCGTTCATAGTTCCGGCAGCCATAGTGATTGCACAGGCAATGATTACAAACAGAGGAATTTCAAATTCTCCTGTCGGGCTTTTGTGGAGCACATCGCCGGCTAAAAGTGCAAGAGTGATTATACCCATTGTTTTTTGGGCATCGTTCGAGCCATGGCTTAATGCCATCAAGCCCGATGATATGAGCTGTAATTTTCTGAATTGCTTGTTCACGGTCTGCGGGTTTTCTCTTAAAATAAGGATAATCCATGCAATCAAAAGCATTAGAGTAAATCCTACGCAAAATCCCAAAACGGGCGATGTAAACATTGGAATTATAACTTTATCCATAAGAGTGTTAAAATGAACAACACTTGGGCCGGCTTTGACAATTGCAGCGCCTAAAAGTCCTCCGATAAGTGCATGTGATGAACTTGAAGGAAGTCCGAGCCACCAGGTGAATAAATTCCAGATGACGGCTGCTAAAAGTGCACAGAAAATTACTGTTAATGTAATCATATCAGCATTTACAATTCCTGAGCCTATTGTTTTCGCAACATGGGTTCCGGTCAGTGCTCCGACAAATTCAAGGCTTGCTCCGAAAAGTACAGCTTGTTTCGGGGATAATACTTTTGTTGAGACAACTGTTGCTATTGCATTTGCGCAGTCATGGAAACCGTTTATAAATTCAAATGCCAGTGCCACTAATACTACAGCTATTAAAATCAAAATTGTTATTGACATATTCTCAATTCCCTAAGACTGTTTTAAAACTACATTCAAGATAGTATCTGTTACATAGAAGCAGGCATCAAATGCATTTTCTATTTCTTTATACATATCTCTCAATTTAATAACGTCAAGGGCTTCGTATTTACCTGAAAACAGATTTCCCATTGCTCTGCGGTGAATTTCGTCTCCGTGTGATTCAATTTCTTTCATTTCAATATTCAGTTTTGTAATTTTTTCAACATCAGAAACTTTTTTGAATAATTTAATAATTTCTGCGAGTTTATCTGTTGCCTGAACCAAAGTTAAAGCCTGTTCTTTCATTTCGTCGGTGTAATTATTTAATCTGTACACTTCCAAATTTAAACAGGCTTTTACTATTTTTTTTGTAATTTTATTTAATTGAACGGCAATAGTTTGAATATCTTCTCTTTCAATAGGCGTTATAAAACTTTTGTTCAATTGCTTTAGTACTGCTTTATATGATAATTTCCCCTTTTTCTTATATTTAAGAGCTTTTTCTTTGTATTCATCATTTAAATGGTCATGCATAATTTTGTCATAAAGTCTTGCTGTTTTCTGGCAGATTTCTGCACTGTCCTGAAAATAAGTAAAAAACATTTTATCCTCGGGAGGCATAATATATGACATCAAATTAAACTTTGGCATATTTTCCCTTTCTTTGCTTATAAATGTGCAAATGCACACATGCTCAGCATACTTTAAAAACATTTTTTTTTAAATAATTCTGTAACAATACTTAATACAAGTGATGTAATCTTATTATTTTACGAAATGTAAATATAAACGTAAATGAGATGCAGCAGTTTATCCAAAAATTGCAAGATGCAGCAGGAAATGAAAAACTTTCAAAACGAGAAGCTAAAAAGTTTTTGAAAAATGAGAATTTAAAAGATATTGATAAAAAAGAACTTTTTAAATTTGTAAATGAGCTTTCCCAAGGCAGTGAAAATATTGCTGAATCTAAAGTTGTTGAACAAAATGGTGAAAAAACAATTCTTGTTACATATAAAGATGGGTCTCAAGAAACCATAAATCCTGATAAAACTTCTCAAATTATGTAGACTGATGAGAATAATGCAGTTACGACAAAATTTTTTGATGAAAATAAAAAACTTACAAAAGAACAAGTTGTTCAGGAAAACGGCGACAATGAAATAACTGATATAGAAAATAATTTGCCCGTTACAAAAACCATAGTAACAAACAATGGAGCAAAAACGGCTGTAATAGACTATGAAGACGGCGTGGAGACAAAGCAAAGTATTACTGAAGGTTCTGCTAAATCCGATTATACAGAAATCAACGGTTCTGATATAGTTGGTGATAGAGCCATGGGAGACAGCGGTCGTTTGTTCTACAGATACGAATATAATACAGGTAAAGTCAAAGATGAGGTTTTAAATCTTGCGGATGATGCGGGATGGAGCCATTATGAGTCTCTTTATGATGGTAACAGTGATCGTATAAATAGACATAATGGAGAAGGCAGATATCTTGCAGATGATATGACATCGGATGATGATCCATGGCTGAATTTTGATCCTTTAGATCCTATAAGTAAAAGACAAAAATAATAGGTACCTATTATTTATCAATTTTTACTACATTTTTCACATTCAGGCTCGGCATGTATCATTATTGTTACAGACCCGAGCTTTTGTTTTACAAGTTCTTCTATCTCATCACAAACTTTATGACATTCATTAATTGTCATATCTTTCGGAAAAAGCATTGTCAACTCGATATCTGTTGAGGGGCCGCAGCGGCGTGCTTTGAGATTTTTATATCCTTTAACACGTTCATTTGTGTATGATGTTATAATATTTTCTATTAATTCCAGATCCTCTTGAGGTAATGACCCGTCCAATAAATTGTTTAATGTCTCTTTGGATATTGAAAATCCTGTCTTTAAAATAAACAGTGCAACAAGAATTGCGATTATAGGATCTAAAATATCTATCCCTGTTATTTTGATTAAAATTAAACCTGCTAAAATTCCTATTGAAGAATAAATATCAGTTCTTAAATGTTCACCATCGGCAAGCAGTGAGATTGAATTCGATTTTTTTGCAACTTTAAAAAGATATGCACTTACAAAAAAGTTTGCAACTACAGAAACAAGCATTACAATAATGCCGAGTGTCGCATCGACCTCAAATGTTTTATGCATAAATAATTTTTTACAGGCCTCGTAAATGATGTAAAGTGCTGCAAAAATTATCAATCCGCCCTCGACAAAGCCAGACATATCCTCATATTTCCCATGTCCGAACGGGTGATCGTTATCAGCGGGTTCAGAAGACTTCATTACTGCAAAAAAAGTTAAAACAGATGCCAAAAAATCGCTCAATGAGTGAATAGCCTCAGATATGATACTTATTGACCCCGAGATTATTCCTGCTATGAATTTTAAAATGATTATAACGGCGTTGGAAGTTATTGAAAGTCCGGCTGCCAGTTTTTTTTCAGTTACTATATTCATCTTTTCAGACATTTTAACATGGCTCTGGTACTTTTATCAACCCTTAATGATTCACATATTTTTTGAATGCTTTTGTTAAATGTCCAGTTGTCAAGTTTTGAGATTTTCAGGTATTCAAAAGTTTTTTCGGGGAACGTTATATAGCATATTGAAAGTGCCCATGCAGCGGCCATTTTTGCGTAGTATCTTTCATCTTTAAATTCGTCAATTAATTTTAATACTCTGTCAATGAAATCAGTATCAATGTAATATGATAGAAGCATCACATATCCGAAGCGTATATCATATTCTTTTTTTGACTTGAAATAGGGCTGAATAAAGTCCCATACAAGTTTTTTATTACCGGAAACAAATTTCAGGCTGCTGCAAAAAGTATCACATACTGCCCAGTTGTCAATTTTCGGGACGAAATTTTTTACGTAATTTAGAATATCCTCAGGATTTTTTTTAATCAGACCAATAACCATTCCCTGGAGCATTACTTCTTCCATATATTCTAAATTATCAATGTTTACAAATGTTTCCCAATCACTGTTTTTATACACTTCTTTTGCAATTTTTCTAAGTTTTGGAATTCTAATTCCTAAAACATTATCAATATTGGGGATTAGTTTTGCCGAGAATTTTTGATAATC
>CALUVX010000007.1 GCA_944324295.1 Candidatus Gastranaerophilales bacterium | reverse complement strand
AGCATTTTTTGAATATTGTTTTCAAGTACCGGCTAACAGAATTGGAAGCAGCGTATATTCTGCGGCTCAATTGAAAACTATTCAGGAAATTATTACACTTATTGTTTTCAGTATATTTTCAGTTCTTTATCTGAAAGAAGAATTTAAATGGAATTATCTTGTCGGATTTATTTTTATAATTTTTGCAGCATTTTTTATATTCAAAAAATGGTAGTTTACGGCTTTTCAAATATAAATATTCTATAATATTTTAATTTTACTGCAGATTGTATTTTTAAATATTTTTGGCAAATCATAAAGGCTTCCGCATTCATTCTTGAAAGGCTGCCTGTCATGACCGGAATTTTCTTGTATTCCTCAATAGATTTTAAGGGGTATGAATTGTAATTTTCATCCCAAATATAAAATATTCGGTCATTTTTTTTCATTGGTGCAATTACTTTTTTTACAAAGTCTTTTTCAAAATCAGCATTTATTAATTCTGTGTTGTTTAAAACATAATCTTGGTATTTTTCATATTTATCTGAAATATTCGGTTTCATAGAATAAGGTTCATGAACAAAGTCTTGTAGAAGACTGAATTTTCTTCCATTAAAATTTATATATTTGTCGAAGTCATTTTTTCTTAAAGCAAGAACTATTGTGTCATTGTTATTGATTTTGTGATTATTCATCGCAATTGCTGTCGGTTTTTCTCCTAATTCTCTATAACCTCTTACCGCACTTATTGGTGATGAGATAAGATAAAACACATTAATTATAAGAAGATATGTTATTAAAATTTTTAAAGTTTTACTTTTTAACTCACTTAAACCTAAACTTATGAGCATTAGAAATGGCGGTATTGCCAATATTGTGTATCTTGTAAGCATTCTTAATCCGCTGTTCATACATAAAATGGTTTCAAATCCTAGAAACAAAAGAGGTAATGCAAGCCAGAGATAATTTTTCTTATCAATTTTAACAGCCTTATACATTCCGAAAAATGCTATACCCACAGGTATATAAATAAACAATATCTGTAAAATGCCTAGTGTCGGTATATAAACTTTAGGATTATTATAAACCCCGGTTAAATATGGTGAAAAATAATTTTGAATAAGAATAAATGTCGTAAATATATTACTTGTAAATATCCAGTTTGCACCCTCATATTTCCCCATGTGGGTAAGTATATAAACTGCAAAAGGTAATATTATTCCGATTAAAATAATATTTGATATAATAAATTTTTTTAGAATATTTTTATTTTTCCATAAAATATATGCCAATACTATAATTCCTTGTGCAATAACGTATAATACTCCGATGGTGAAGGTATAAACTATTGCGGAATTAACCAAAATATAACCTGCGTAATCAGAGGTTTTGTTATTTTTCAAAATTCGAATTATAAAAAACAGTGAGATTGTTACAAACAAAGATAAGAATATGTAGAATTTAACCTCTTGCGAGTAAAAGATTAAAGTTGCATTTATTGCGGTCAGAAAAGCAAAAATATTACCTGTTTTATTGTCCTTAATTTCTTTCCCTGTAAAAAATGCTGTTACAACATTTAAAACACCTGCAAGTACTGAGAAAAGCCTTATTGTAATATCTCCGTTGCCGAAAATTTTTATCCATACCGCAAGCATCAATTGATAAAGAGGAAAATGAACATCAGCATCAACCGCGGCTTTTATAATATCCAAAGGGCCTCCGGCTATTGTCTGGTTGTACATAACCATTTCGTTATGTCAGAATCCCGTCGGTTTGTCAATAAATAATATTCTTAAAATAGCCGCTAATACGACTATCAAGCCGAAAATAATAAATTCTTTCTTCTTCATATCTCCCCTTATATAAAATAAGCGGAAGACGGGACTCGAACCCGCGACGTCAACCTTGGGAAGGTTGCATTCTACCACTGAATTACTTCCGCAATAATATTTTCATGATACTCCAAAATATTAATTTGTAAATATTAAAATAATTATAAGTAATGATGTATTGACTGAGAGTAACTCTCAATCTTTATAATGTAAAATATAAAAATAAGGAGAGTAATATGAAAAAAAGATTTTTAGGTCAAAACAAACTTGAAGTTTCATGTATCGGCTTGGGCTGCATGGGATTTACCCAAAGCTACCCGCCGTTTCCTGAAAAAAAGGATTCAATTGCAACAATTAGAAAGGCAGTAGAACTCGGCGTAACCTTCTTTGATACGGCAGAGGTTTACGGCCCGTTTGAGAACGAAGAAATTTTAGGCGAAGCACTAGAGCCTTTAAGAGATAAAGTCGTTATTGCAACAAAATTCGGTTATGATTTTGACAACTACAAACTTGACGATTCTAACCGCCCGACAGGCCTTTCAAGCCGCCCCGAAACTATCAGAAAAGCTATTGAAGGCTCTTTAAAAAGATTAAGGACCGACCATATTGATTTATACTATCAGCACAGAGTAGATCCGAATGTTCCGATTGAAGATGTTGCAGGATGTGTTAAAGAGCTTATTGAAGAAGGTAAAGTTCTTAATTTCGGACTTTCAGAAGCCAGTGTAAACACAGTCAGAAAAGCTCATGCAGTCTGCCCTGTTTGCGCTGTTCAGAGTGAATATTCTATGTGGTACAGAAAACCTGAAGAAGGGCTGCTTGATACTTTAGAAGAACTCGGTATCGGTTTTGTTCCGTTTTCACCGCTTGGAAAAGCTGTTTTAACCGGCAGATTTAATAAAGATACAACATTTGATAAAACTGATTTCAGAAGCACCATTCCGCGTTTCAGCCACGAAAATTTACAGAAAAATATTGTTCTTGTGGATTATGTAAAAGAGCTTGCGGATAAAAAACAGACAACTCCCGCAAGAATTGCGCTCGGCTGGCTTTTGGCACAAAAACCATGGATTGTACCTATTCCTGGAACAAAGAAGGTTGAAAGATTAAAGGAAAACATCGGTGCTGAAGATATAACTTTTACACCTGAAGAACTGGCAGATATCAGAAAACATATTGAAAGCATTGAAATCACAGGTGCAAGATATCCGGAAGAACAGGAAAAATTAACAGGATTGTAAGGAGAAAAAGTATGAACAGACGTGATTTTTTAAAAACATCAAGTCTTGCAATTATGCTTGCCGGACTTGCAGGAAGGGCTGAAAATATTATGTCAGAAGATAATACTTTGAAACAAACCAAAAGAATAGAACACCGAAATCTTGGCGGATTAAATGTTTCTGCAATCGGCCTTGGTTGTCTTCCTATGGTCGGTTATTACGGCGGAAGATACGACAAAAATGAAATGATTGCATTAATCCGCAGAGCTTATGAAAAAGGTGTAACTTTCTTTGACACTGCAGAGGTATACGGGCCATATACAAGTGAAACATGGGTTGGTGAAGTCCTAAAACCGGTCAGAGGACAGGTAAAAATCGCAACAAAATTTGGTTTTGGTGTGGAAGAGGGGCAGCCGACGGCTTTGAATAGCGAACCAAAGCACATAAGACGTGCTGTTGAAGGCTCATTAAAAAGGTTACAAACTGATTACATTGACCTTCTTTATCAACATAGAGTTGATACTAAAATTCCTATGGAGGATGTTGCTGGAACTGTTAAAGAACTTATTCAGGAAGGTAAAGTTTTACATTTTGGTTTATCAGAGGCAAGCGCAAAATCAATCAGAAAAGCCCACGCAGCTGTCCTGTTTCAGCTGTTCAAAATGAATATTCCCTAATCTGGAGAGAGCCGGAAACAAAAATATTCCCAACTCTGGAAGAACTTGGAATCGGGCTTGTGCCGTATTGTCCTTTGGGTAGAGCGTTGCTCACCGGTGTTATTACCAAAGACAGCAGATTTGAAAAAACTGACAGACGTGCAACTCTTCCGATGTTTACGCCTGAAGCGCTTGAACACAATATGGAAATAGTTAAACTCGTTAAAAAATGGGCAAGACGTAAAAATGTAACACCTGCACAGTTTGTGCTTGTGTGGATGTTGTCTGAAAAGCCCTGGATAGCCCCTATCCCCGGTACAACAAATACTGAACATCTTGACGATTTCTTAGGTGCGGCGGATGTTAGAATGTCAACGGATGAATTAAAAGAGTTTGAAAAAGACTATGAAAAAATTTATCTTGTCGGACACAGAGCAGATCCGTTTACAGAAAGCCAGATTGATAAATAAAAATAAAAAAGAGGTGGGCTAAAACACCTCTTTTCTTAATAAATTAAGGAGAATGTATGAATACAATCAAACTAAATAACAATATAGAAATACCACAGCTTGGTTTTGGAGTTTTTCAAATTACTGACTTAAAACAATGCAAAGAAGCGGTTTTGTCTGCTTTAAATACTGGCTACCGTCTGCTTGATACTGCAAGTATTTATGCAAACGAAGATGCTGTCGGTGAAGCTATTAAAGAAAGCGGGATAAAAAGAGAAGAACTGTTTATTACAACAAAGGTCTGGATAAATGAGCAGGGGTACGAAAATACAAAACAAGCATTTGAACGCTCTTTGAAACGACTTGGATTGGATTATTTAGATTTATACCTTATTCATATGCCGTTCGGGGATTATTACGGCTCCTGGAGAGCTATGGAAGAACTCTATGAGGAAGGTAAAATTCGTGCAATAGGAGTTTGTAATTTTGATTGCGCAAGGTTAATAGATTTGTGCTACAACTTCAAAATTAAACCTGCAATAAATCAAATAGAAACACATCCTTTCTGTCAGCAAAATTACCTTGCCGCAATAATGAAAGAATATAATGTCCAGCATGAAGCCTGGGCTCCTTTTGCAGAAGGTATGAATAATATATTCCAAAATCCTGTTTTAGCCAAAATTGCTGAAAAGTATAACAAAACAACCGCTCAGGTAATTTTAAGATGGAATATTCAAAGAGGAATTGTTGTAATTCCAAAATCTGTACACAAAGAACGTATTGAAGAAAATTTCAATATTTGGGATTTTGAATTGAACAAAAATGATATGCTCGAAATTGCTTCTCTTGATACAGAGCACGGTTATCTTTTAGATACATCTGCTCCAAGTGAGGTAAAAAGACTTTATTCTATCTAATGATTTATTAACGGTAGATGTACACTATAAAAATTTTTCTAAATAAATCATATCGACTAATTGTTTTCCATTTTCAAAGATAGGATGAGAATAATTGTCGGTAAAGAAATTTTTTACTCTGCGGGTTTGTACAAACCCGCGTTTTTTATAGAAATTAAGCGTTGTCTCATTTTCTCCGGTTCCGAGGATTACGGTTTTAAATTTTTCTTTATATCTGTTACATACATAATCAAGTAATTTAGAGGCGTATCCTTTATTTTGATATTCGGGGTAAGTTGCAAGATTTTTTATTTCAACGGTTTC
>CALUVX010000006.1 GCA_944324295.1 Candidatus Gastranaerophilales bacterium | reverse complement strand
AAAATTACTCTATGTTATTGTTCAATTTTGTATATGCTAAAATCATAGTTTTAATAAAACTAATAGTTATACACTTATTTTAAATCATTTTTCAGTGATTGTCAAGGGGTATAAAGTGTTTATTACGGAATTTGAATTAAAAAACGTGTTAGTGTTACTTATTTTTATCACAAAATGAGGTTATGATTAATTTATGGAAAATAAAAAATTATTAGGGAAACGCATTAAAGAAATCAGAAAAAGTAAAGGCCTGACTCAGGAACAATTATCAGAGATGATTGATATTGAAACATCTTCCCTTTCAGGTATTGAATCAGGGAGGTTTTATCCTTCTTTGCATGTACTTGAAAAAATTGCATCTGTTTTTGAAATTGAACTTATTGAATTCTTTAAGTTTTCCTCCGTAAATTTACCGGAAAATCTCGATAAAGCTATTTTTGATATTATTGAAAAACAGGATAAAAATAACAAACGTCTTATATATAAATTACTTGCTGCAGCTTTTGTTACTATTTCTTGAAATACTGACACCCTGAACTTGTTTCAGTATCCTGCGATGTAAGTCTCAATTGTTGTCGGTTGAAAAAATAAATGCGTCATGTTATTATCTTTTTGCTGATTTGATTTATATGTACAAACAGCATGTGTATTAGTAAGAAGGGGTAATTATGACTTGTACATTAGAAACAAAATCTAACGTTTTATCAGAGAGTACTAAAAAAACTATAAGAAAAGCTCTTAAAGTGCTTGGAAAGAAAAATCTTGCATTTATTATGCATAACGGTAGTTTTCCGTCTGCAAACGGACAAAATACCGGATTTGGCAGTATAAATACTGATGGCGGCAAAGAATTTATTGAATACGCTTCTGGATTGTTTGACGCTATTCAACTTGGACCGGCAGGTAAAACAAAGTCCTGTGATTCTTCTCCGTATACCGGTACAATATTTTCCGGCAATCCGCTTTTTATTGATTTGAAGGAGCTGACTACAAAGTCATGGGGAAAAATCCTTTCTGAAAATACTTATAACGAAATTGTAAATAATAATCCTAATAAGGGTGTAAATAAAACGGCATATTCTTATGCTTACAAAAGATATAATGAAGCTTTACAGGAAGCCTGGAATAATTTTAAGGCAAATCCTGTTAAAAAACTTGAAAAAGAGTTTGAACATTTTAAAAGGGAAAATAGCTTCTGGCTTGATAAGGATGCTCTTTATGAGGCTTTGTCAATAGAGCATGGCAATGATTATTGGCCTTTATGGGAATCGGAAACTGATAAAAACCTGTTTAATCCTCAATCAATTGAAGAAAGAATGCAGTTTGCAGATAGAATTAAAGAGGTTGAAAATAAATATTCTGATGAAATTGAGCTTTATAAATTTACGCAGTTTATAATCAGTAAGCAGAATGAAGAAACAAGAAAGTTTGCTGAAAAACACGATATAAAAATGATTGCGGACAGACAGGTTGCATTTTCGGATCGTGATACCTGGGCTTATCAATCATTATTCTTAAAAGGCTGGTGCTTAGGATGTCCGCCTGATTACTTCTCAAAAGACGGTCAGGCATGGGGATTTCCTGTTATGGATCCGGAAAGAATGTATAATGCTGACGGTTCTTTGGATGAGGGCGGACAGCTTCTTAAAAATCTTTATAAGAAAATGTTTAGAGAAAACCCCGGTGGTGTCAGAATTGACCATATTGTGGGCCTGATTGATCCATGGGTTTATAAACAAGGTAAAAAACCGAAAATAGAAGAAGGAGCCGGAAGACTTTATTCTTCTCCCGAACATTCCGAACTTTCCAAATATGCAATCGCAAAAATTGAAGATTTGGATATGGAATTAACGGCAGATAAAGAGAAAAGGGTTAAAACATTATCTAAAAAACAGATTAAGGATTACGGCAGACTTATTGAAAAAATTGTTATTGCCGCAGCAAAAGAAGAAGGTTTGGATAAAGATGCCATTGTTTGTGAAGATTTAGGTACTCTTACAAATCCGGTTGCAGCTGTTATGAAAGAATACGGATTACAGGGTATGAAATTAACTCAGTTTGTAGAAGCAGATAAGCCCAAGGATCCTTACAGATGCTGCAATATTGATAAGAAATGCTGGGCAATGGTAGGAACACACGATAATGAACCGATAAAAATGTGGGCGGATGAAAATATTCACACTCATGTCGGCTACTTGCATGCCAAAAATCTTGTGGATGATTTGTTCGCAGAAGCTGAGAATAAAGATGATATTATCGTAAAACTTACTGATGATGCGGAATTTTTGGCTCAAACAAAGCTTGTTGAACTTTTTGCTTGTCAGGCTGAAAATATTCAAATATTCTTTACAGATTATTTCAATGTTTATGATGTCTATAACAGGCCGGGAACAGCCGGAGATGCAAACTGGAGTTTGAGACTGCCTGATAATTATAAGGAACTTCATGCTATTAATCTTGCAAATATTTTGAAATTAGCTATAATTGCAAGAGGTCATGAATTTGCTGAGAAAAATCAAAAATTGATTGAAAAATTGGATGAAATCTCAAAATAATATTAACGGCGGTGTTAAATGAAGAAAATTTTAATAACCTTAATGATATTGGCTAATACTGGTTTGGCGGTTATGGCAGCTCCTCAAGAACTGTATGAACCGCCTACGGAGGCCAAATTACAATACAATTTGGGGATTGATTATTATAAAGCAGGTCAATATGATAATGCAATGGCATCTTTTAGGCAGGCAATAAGTATTGATCCTAATTATATTGATGCTTATTACAATTTGGGCTCTATCCTTGAATATTTGAAACAGGATGAGGCTGCTCTTGCAGTATTTAAACAAATTATTGTAAGAAAACCTGATGATTATGAATCAGTATTTAAAGCCGCTTATTTGAGTAATAAGCTGGGACAACCGGATAAAGCTAAAACATATCTTTCTTTAATCCCTGCTGAAAGTAGTGTTTATCCAAAAGCTCAACAGCTTGCGTCATCCTTAAATACTGATATGCAAACAATAAAAGTTAAAGAAGAGCAGGCATCAAAAGCAGAAACTCCGAAAATAGAGCAGACAAACGGTATGTATAATGATATTGCTAGTCCGACTGGTATTACATCGGATAAAAACGGTAATATTTTCGTGTCATGCTTTTCCGATAACATGATTTATAAAATTACTCCGGACGGGAAAAAGATTATATTTATAAAAGATGCAAAAATTAACGGGCCGATAGGCATGGCGAGTGATGATGACGGGAATATTTATGTTTCCAATTATAACAGCAATAATGTAATAAAGATTACACCTGCCGGGGTAATAACTGTTCAGATTTCAAATATTCAAAAGCCTTACGGAGTCCATATTAACGGGGATTTGCTTTTTGTATCATCGCAGGGCTCTAATTCAGTTTTGAGATACAAATTATAATAAAAAAAATATAATTATTCGAAAAGAGGCGAAGATAAGCCTCTTTTTTTATGTCATTATTCTTTTACACCGCCCTGTAAAATATCTGATATAAAATATTTTTTCCCCAGTAAAAATACTCCTATTACAGGAATTGTACAAATTACAGAGCATGCAAGGAGATTGCCCCAAAGAGTGAGTTCTCTGAAGCTTCCTTTGTATATTGCAAGTCCTACAGGAAGTGTTCGCATACTTTCACTATTTGTAACAATTAACGGCCACATAAAGCTGTTCCATGTCGTTACGAAGGTGAATATTGCAAGCGTTGCCACAGTCGGAAGAGCAAGCGGTAATGCAATTTTAAAGAACGTTTGAAACAAATTGCAGCCATCCATTTTGGCTGATTCTTCCAAATCTTTTGGAAAACCCAGAAAATACTGTCTCATTAAAAATACCCCAAATCCGCCGAATAATGCGGGTAAAATTAGTGCTTGATATGTGTCAATTAAATGGAGTTCCCTCATTAAAAAGAATAAAGGGATTATATTTACTTGCGGCGGAACCAGCATTGTTATTAAAATAAGTAAAAATAATGCATTTTTATATTTGAAATCAAGTCTTGCAAATGCATAACCTGCCAGTGATGCAAAAATTACCTGCCCTACGGTTGTTATTGAAGCAACTAGAAGACTGTTAAAGAAATATAGCCCCATTGGAATTTCTGTGAAAACATTTTTGTAATTTTCAAATGTTAAATTGGGATGAAAAATTCTGCCTGCATGAGAAAAAATTTCGTTGTTATCTGCAAAAGATAGATTTACCATTGCAAAGAACGGATAAAGCATGCTTATTGCTATTAAAATAAGTACAAAATAACCTAAAAAAGTTCTGAATTTTCTCATGGGTTAATTATATTACAAAATATAATAACGCGAACATTACGCATAATGAGATTGAACTTAAAACAAACCAAGTATGCATTACAGGATGTTGATAATCCCATATTTCTTTTAAAGTTGTTGCAGCATTTTCAATTGTTTGCATAATCTTTCTCCAATAAATTATTTTCGTTTGTCATTTCGAATTTGTATCAGAATCTCTTTGAGATGCTGAAGTTGATTCAGCATGACAGAAAACTTTTTCTATATTTATATCTTATTCATTAATCGTTTTTGGGCATCACCTAAACGGTTGATTATTTGTATTCTTTAGGATAATATACAACTATGCAGGATGTAGAACTTTTAATGCCGGCTGGCAATTTAGAAAAATTAGAATATGCCGTGCGTTACGGTGCAGATGCAGTTTACCTCGGTGTAGTTGATTTTAGTCTTCGCGCAATGCGCAAGGGCAGTCTTATTACTATGGATAATTTAAAAGAGGCTGTTGATTTGGCTCATTCTCTCGGGGCGAGGGCTTATGTTACAATTAATATTTTTGCCTTTAATAATGATATAAAACAGTTGGAGGCCTGTTTAGACAGATTCAAGGATGCTAATCCTGACGCTTTTATAATAAGTGATTATGGAATTTTTAACTTAATAAAACGTAATATCCCTGAAATTCCGGTTCACATAAGTACACAAACAAATACTTTGAACTATGAAAGTGTTAAATTTTGGCGTGATTTGGGGGCTAGCAGGGTAATTCTTGCGCGTGAGCTTCCAATTGCAGATATTGCAGAGATAAGAAAGCAGGTACCGGATATTGAGCTGGAATGTTTTGTTCATGGTGCTCAATGTGTTTCTTTTTCCGGCAGATGTTTGTTGAGTGATTATTTTTCAAAAGGTGAGAGAAAAGCAAATCATGGAAATTGTTCCCAACCTTGCAGATGGAGCTACAAACTTGTTGAAGAAACACGTCCCGGTGAGTATTTAGAAATTAATCAGGATAACAGAGGTTCTCATATTCTGAGTCCTAAAGATTTATGCCTTGTAAAACAGCTTCCACAGCTTATTGAGGCAGGAGTTGATTCTTTGAAAGTTGAAGGCAGGACAAAAAGTCTTTATTATGTTTCTGCTGTTGCAAAAACTTACAGACAGGCAATTGATGACGTATTAAAAAATCCTTCTGCTGATATGGATAAATATTTCCATGAATTATTAAAAGTGGGAAACCGTGGTTATACTACCGGATTTGCTTTGGGTGATAATAACGGAGAAAGTTACAGTTATGATATTTCAAAGGGACTTGCCGGAGCTGATTTTTTATGTGAGTTTCAACAGACCGGCCGTTTGAATTGTAATTCTGGCTCTGATTCTCCCATCGGTGAGGTTGTTATCCCTGAAAATTACTACCTTGTAAAAATAAAAAATAAAATGTTATTAGGTGATGAAGTTGAAATAATAACGCCTGATGAGCAATTTACTGCAACGGTTGAAGGTATTAAAAATGAAGAAGGAGAAGATTTACCATTAGGTAACACGAATGATGATGTTTATGTAAAATTTTCACAATCTCCTAAAAATTACAAATATGCGTTGGTTAGAACTGTCGGGATAAAAACACCGGCGTAAATGAGGAAAAATGTTTATTAAACCGGATTATAACTTAAAAAGTATTTATGATATAGATCTTGAGGATTTGAAAAATCAGGGGATAAAGGCGCTATTATTCGATTTGGATAGTACTTTAATGGGATCAAAAACAGGATGTTATACTCCTGAAACTCTCAATTGGCTTCAGAAAGTAAAAAAAGATTTTTTTGTTGGTGTTGTATCAAATAACAATAATCCTGTTTATATGGCAAAAGTTTTGTCATGTTCTGACTTTCCTGTTGTTTTTGAAGCTCACAAGCCTGACATTAAAGTAGCGGAAAAGTTTATGAAACAATATTCATTACGTCCTGAAACAACTTGTTTTATAGGCGACAGACCTTTAACTGATGTTATGTGCGGAAAAAATTTGGGCTGTAAAACAATTTTGGTAGATTCTATTACGGCTGATACAGAACGACCTATAGTACGATTTGCACGTTGGCTTGAAAGATGTAGTGTTAAGTATTAGAATTTTCTTCTTTTTGTGAACAGAGAATTTTCTTCACTTCTGTTTCTTTTGTTTTATCCATAAGAACAAAAAGTACATCACAGGCTTCAACGACTGTACTTCCGGTTGGAATTATATATTCTCCGTTTTTATAAATCAGGCTCACAAGAGCCCCTTGAGGAAGATTTAATTCGTATAGTTGTTTTCCGGCAGCTTCTGCATTGTCGGCAACAGTAAATTCAAGCATTTTATTTTTATTGTCCTTATCGCCGTATTCAAGTACAGAATCATGATTGACTTCAAGCGGAGCATCTACATGTAAAAGTTTTGCAACATAGGGTATTGTTGTTCCCTGAAGCAAAACAGATATTATTACAACGAAAAACACAATATTAAAAATTTCCATGGCATGCGGAATATCTGCTGTTAGAGGAAATGTCGCAAGCACGATAGGAGCTGCTCCTCTTAACCCGACCCAGGAAATCATAAGTTTTTCTTTCAAACTTCTTTTAAACGGAAATGTAGTTAGAAATACTGCAATTGGCCGTGCAATGAATGTTAAAATAAGGGCAATTAAAAATGCCTGTTTTGTATATGCAAACCCGTCTCTGAAATTAACAAGCAATCCAAGAATTAAGAACATCACAATCTGCATAAGCCAAGCAACAGCATCATGGAATTTTATTAAAGTTTTTTTGTTGACAAATTTCATTGCAGCCATTGATAAACCGCAGACATAAACCCCGATAAATCCGTTACCTCCGATAATTGAAATAAATGAATATGTAAACAGAACTGTTGCAAGTGTGATTACAACATATAAACTGTCATATTCCAAACGTATTCTGTTAATAATCCAGCTTGTTCCTCTTGCAATTAGGTATCCGAATGCTATACCGAGAAGCATTTGTTTAAAAAAGTCAAGCACCAATCCAAGACCATCAAGTTGTCCGGTAATAAGTCCTATTACTCCGAGTGTGAGAAATACTGCCATAGGATCGTTACTTCCCGATTCAAATTCTAATAGCGGCTTCAGGTTGTAGTCCAGACTTATACTTTTTGAACGTAAAACGCCAAATACGGCTGCAGCATCGGTTGATGAAATAATACCGCCGAGCAGCATACACTCCAATAATGAGAGATTGAGCAGAAAATAACTGCATACACCGGCAACAATTGCTGTTGCAAAAACTCCCAGAGTCGCAAGTACACTGCCCTCTGTAACAACAGGTTTTAATTCTTTTATATCAACACTCAAGCCGCCCATAAAAAGAATATAAGATATAGCAACAATCCCTACAAATTGAGCAAGCATATAATCTTCAAAATAAATACCCAAAATTCCGTCAGAACCTGCCAATATTCCAACAAGAATAAAAATTATTAACGATGGAACCCCAAACTTACCGCCTATCTTATTAAATAATATAGCGCTAATTAATAATATTGCTGCGATAAGTAATATTTCATTTATAATCATTATAATAAATATAACAAATTCTTAATAATAATGCAAAATATTTTGAGTATAGTATAATAACTACTACGTTGGTAGGTTAAATTTTTAATTGTGTCGTAATATAACTTAATATAGAGTTATATATAAGTTTTCTTTTATAATAGTATATTTATAGGTCTCAAAAGGTGTTTTTATGAAAGTTTTACCGGTTTCAAACAGTATTACTAACAAACCATATTCGCCAAACAGCCAGGGCGGAGTATCTAAAAAAGGGTTAATTTCCCCTTCTTCCGTAATGATTGGCGGAATAATATCTGCGGTTGCAGTACATAAAATTACGCATCCGATGAAAAAGGTATGCAGTGAGTATGTAAAATCTCTTGCAGCAGGTGTTTCCGAGATGACCGGGAAAAAAATTAATCCGCTGTCCCTTTCTTGTGTTATGGACAAGGATGAGTTGATTTCTCAAATATTAAAATTAAAGAAAAATAATTACACATATTCTTCGGATAATATTAAAAATTTTGGATTTCAAGCTGATTTTCACATGCATACCAATTATACGGACGGCAAAATTTCCGTGAAAAAATTGCTTGATGAAATTTCTGATTATTCAAATAAATTGTTTGCAAGAACAGGACAAAAATTTAATTTTTCAATAACGGATCATGACTCTGTAAAGGCGGTTAAAGAGGCTCTTGTTATAATTTCTGAAAATCCCGAAAAATTTCGTAATGTAAGATTTATACCAGGGATTGAAATGAGTTTTTCTCACAAGGCGCAAATAGCCTCAAATCCATGTGAAATTTCTGAGGTTTTGGCGTATGGGTTTGATCCTTTTAAATTAGATAAATATTGCAATACTCTACAGACAAAACGTAGTGATACTATCGATAAAATTCTTGCAGACATCAGGAGTAATATTCCTTTAACTAATTTTGACAGAGAAGAATTGATAAAGACTTATAATCTTAATCCGGATTGTTTAATGATGAATTCTCACTGGCCCGTAGAGCATTATGCGCAGACAAAACATGCCATTACAATTCAGGCATCAAGGCATGGAAAAGACCCGGCAGTTCTTTATAATGAAATAATGAGTAAAATTGATGTAAAAAATCGTAACATGTGGTACTTGAAAAATAATAATTTTTTGGATAATGATATTAATGAAACAAGTATAATTTCTAATGTCAGGAAGAAATACGAACCGCATATTGAAAATAACAATATTGTATTACAAAACGAAAGCTCGTTTGAAAATATAATTGATTTGTTTAAAGGTGAAGATAATGTTATTTTATCATTTGCACATCCGTATTTCACTGCTATGAAATTCTATAATCCTAAAAAGGCTTTGAATTATTTTATTCATAAATCTCAGGGATTGATACAGGTTTCGGAAGCATATCATCAGGCATATCCTAAAGATGTGAATTCTGACAGGGTTAATGAAGTGAATGATTATCTGAGACACCTTTTAAAAATAGGAGGTTCGGACAATCACAAGGGTACATACATAGAGGTGAATGGATGAAGGTAAACGGAGTTTATGGTAATATTTCCGGGAATGTACAGTTTCAAGGGATAACTCAAAAAATGCCGCAGATTCCTATTAATTGTGCTCAGGATTTACGTAATCAATATCATTATTTGAAATTTGCAAAGTATTATGAAGCATTAGACGATGATATTTACCCGCAGAATAGATTTATTCGTATGGAGAACTTTGCATTTTTGGAAAGAATTCCGCAGTTTCTGAAAAAAACTTTTGTAGAGAAATTTAAAGAATTTACTGAATTCCCGAATATATCAAGGGTTTCGCAAAAAATTAACAATACATTTGTAGATAATGCAATTGCTGCTGAAAACAGTGATGTAAAAGTTTTGTTGGCCGGATACGATCCTGTATGTTCAATCGGCTTGAAAAGGGCACTGCCCGGCAGCGATATAGATAAGGCTTATATTGTTTTGGGTAAAAAAGAAAATGTTTTTAAACCTGATGATGAGATTATCGCAGATTACAAAGGAACTTTATGGAATAATGTTGATCAAAGAATTTTAAGTTTGAATAATCAAAATACTTTTCCTGAAGTTTATACTCTTGATAAAATGTTTAATACCTTAGATGTTCTTGACAGGCTGACATTAAAATTTGGACTTGATAAGGACATGGATTATTTTAAACAAAAAAGACTTTTTGATATTGATCCTGTATCAGCAGGAGAATTTAATATTCGTTTTGCAAAAATGAATGAAAACGGAGAAATTCCAAAAGTTTATGCGAAAAATTTTGCATATTTTATAGAATCTGTAAGGGATGGAAAAATAGCATACAAAGCTGACGATGATATTTTAAATGTGATTAACGAAAGACTGAACCGTTCTCCGTTTGCAGTTATGTCTAATGTAACCCAAATGGGTGCTCATGAAAGACAAATTAATACTGGCATGAAAGATATAAAGAAAAAATTGAGAGCCCGTGAACATTTAACGGATGAATTTGCTAAATGGAGCGAAGACGATCAGTTTAATCTTGTAAAAAATATTGTTAAAGCTGTTTCGAAAGATCAAGATAATACTTTCGACAGATATTTTCTAAATGACGATAATATTCTGGAAAGATATGAACGGTTAAACAGACAGCTTATTTAAAAAAGCTGTATAATTAAGCCGGATACAATACTTATTCCAAGTAAAATTGAAATAATTTTCATTGTATCTTTAATATTTTCACTGTGTCTGAAAAGAATTAGAATACCGAGTCCTGCATTTGATAAAAGTCCGGACATTACGGCTCCAAAACTTATTGAACCTTTTATTAAAAGCATAGTTAAAGCAATTGATACGGCACAATTAGGTATAAGTCCGATAAATGCAGTTATAACAGGTTCCAAAATTTTAACTTTTCCTAGAAGTACATGTAATACCGCATGCTGTGTGTATACAAAAATTAGAAAATTTAACAAAATTGTTATTAAGAGGATAAATATAAATATATTGAATGTGTGTTTAAGCGGATGATAAATCAATTCTCTTTTACGTCTTTTTGATACACTGTGATGACAACAGCCCTCATGCTCTGTATCACTTTCATCAAGGTCTTTTTCTTCAGTTATCGGAATATATTTGTTATCTTTAAGAACAAAGTCAATTAAATATCCGGCACAAACCGCAATTATAATTTTTATTCCGATTATTGGCAGAATATAATAGGTTTTTGTTGGCTGGGCAAGAAGTATTGGAATCGCTTCATCAGATGTTGCAAGGTAAATTGCAATCAATGTGCCTTTTGTAATAAATTTTCTTATATAAAGTGTGCTTGCTATTACAGAAAAGCCGCACTGTGGAATTATTGCCGCAAGACTGCCTATTAATGGCGCTGTTTTTTCAGATTTTTTCATAAATGAATTAATATTGTCGGCGTAAAAATATTCAATTAATTCTATTATCAAAAATACAATAAACAGTAACGGCAGAATATGGAAACTGTCAATAACAGCATCTGCAAGCCAATCAGGCATTCCAAAACTCTCTATCATTCCGTCAAAACCTGAAAACATATTTTCATTTATTGTATTAATTTTATTTAATATATCTATCAGCATAATTTAATAATAATATAAACACACTGTTTATAAAGTCTGTTTATCCCTTCTTTTTTTATCTTTTCTGACATCTTTTTCATCACACTCAAGAACCTGGTTTAAATGTTCGATAAGTTCCGCAAAATGATACTGCATGGCATGCTCTGATTTGTGGTGGATATCGACAATGTGGCAATGCATTGCCATCTCAACCTGAATTAACGCCATATTGTAATTATATAGGCTTTCAATGTATTCATTTACGGCCATTATATAATCTTTTCTCGCATTTTGAAGAGCAACATAATTTAATTCATTTGTTTTATATTTTGCTTCTACTACCTTTAAATTCTCTAAAGCCTGAAGAGCTTCCGTTTTTGCCGCAGGAATTTGTTTTTCTGATTTCTCAACATTATTAAATGCGCGTTTTACTTCAAAATATAGATTTTTTTTAAATAGTACTATTTCGTTATCTGCAAGATTTAACTGGGCATCTGCCCCTTTTATATTGTGTTTTAATTCCATTAGATTGACGGTTGAATTTAAATTAACCCCCACCTGAAAGCTGTTGTTTGTTGTCTGATTGGTGTTGTAAAATCCGTAGCCCGCATTTGCGGTTAAATCCGGGAAATATGTCCGTTTTATATACAAAAGTGATTGTTCCATAGCATGTTTTGTAGCTGTTAAAACATTTAAATCCGGACTGTTTTCATAAGCCAGCTGTACTGCATCATTTTTTTCAAACGGAAATTCCTGCGGGGTAAAAGTATGAACTTGAATATTGTCATTTCCGTATTTAAAATCGTTATCAAATGAGAATGTATTTGTATTTTTTATTGTAAAATCGGGCTGGGAATCAAGATACATTGAATTATTAAGATCTACTCTTGCATTGTTGTAATTATTTTGAGCCTCAATAAATTTTACTTTAGCTTCGCTTAAATTTACTTCGGCAGTTGTTAAGTCAGGTTTTTTCTTTGCCAGTTTTACAAAATTTTCGTTAATTTTAACATTGTTTTCTGCAAGCTGCATCAAAGCTTTTGCTCTTAAAAGAGTATAATACTTTCCTTTTATATCAAATAATGTAGAACAAAGGCTGTCCATAAATTCATATTCGGCGCCGATTTTATAAAATTCTTCCATTTTAATATAGGCTGTTGTTTTGCCGAAATTCCAGATAAGCTTGTTAATAGTAACTCCAACATTCGGAAGTTCTCTATAATGAGAGTTATAATAAATATTATCTGAGTTGTTTTCGTTATAAAATCCGGCTCCGGCACTTATTACGGGGAAGTATTGGGCTTTTGCCATTCCTAAATTACTTTTTGCAATATCAAGATTATATTTTTGTTTTTTTATTTTTGGACTGTTTTTGAAAGCTACTGCGACGCAGTCTGAAACGGACAATGAACTCCCGTCGGTAATTTCTACGGGTCTGAATAATTCATCATCGTCATCCTCTATTGCTGATGTCTTAATTGCTCCTGCCGATAAAAAAATAATGAAAAATAATACCAGGCAGAATATTTTTTTTATACCCATATTTTAATTATACAACATGTGTCAAGTTGTAATTAAAAATCTTTATGAGACTAATTATTTTTTGCTCGATAATAGAATAAAAAATATAAGTAATAAAAAACGGATTAATATCTAATTTAATCCGTTTTTTATGGGCTCAGAGGGGCTCGAACCCTCGACCAATTGATTAAGAGTCAACTGCTCTACCAACTGAGCTATAAGCCCATATTACATAAGTCTATTATAATATTTAAATGTAGAAAAGCAAGTAAAATAAATTATTTATTTTACAAATTCTCCCTTTATTTCATGTATTAATATTGGAGAGTTATCATAGTAAATGTAGTATTTTTTGTCAGGGAGAGATGTAAAATCTGTCCCGAAGACTTCATTTGCAAATTTTCGGAAAAAGTTCAATAAACTGTATGTATTTTGGTAGTTTTGTTTATCTAAATCAGGGTTATAGTATGCAATAAAGGTGTTAAAATGAGCTTTAAGAAACCAATTATCTTTGGTTAATTCCGTAAAATGACTTTTTTCATCAATGATATAGTATGTTTTACGTATGCCATGATCGCCAAATAGTATTATAATCGGTTTTTCTTTATTAGTAGTTAGTAACTTGTTTACAAGATTTAATGTTTTATTATTTGCGTATTTTAGAAACCCTATATAACTTTCAGTATTTTGAATATATTTAGAACGTTCAATATTTATATCTCTTTGTACATTTATAGAAATGCCATTTTCATCATATAAGTATGGTGGGTGTGGCATTAGAAAATGTGCGAATACTAATTTGTGGGTTTTATTGTCTTTAATTACTATATCCATATAGTTCAGAGCATTTTCAATTGGATTAGTTTTATTAAATATGTTTATTAAAGGTTCAAAAATCGTATTTGTAAAAAACAGTGATAATGATGCCTGACCAATATAAAAGTCCGAATTATAAACATGCTGGATAAGTTTGTTGCTTATTGAAAGTTCCAGAGGCCATGAATTAAGGTAATATATATTATAATCCAATTGTTTTGCTATTTTGAACATTGCAGATTCGCTTATTGCTTCCGATGCATTATTGAACGGCAGTTTATCCAGATAATCAAAATTCAAAACAGATGGTACACTTGCTAATGTTTTGTTGTAATTACTGTCAACATTATCAAATACTAAAAAACCTTTTTCTTCTAATGTATTAAGAAATTTTGAATTATCAAATCCAAGATGTTTTAGAGTATCATTTCCTGCATACATATCTAAAAGAATAATATATATATCCCTATCAGGTTTTTTATTTAGTTTAAATTCATGTTCCCAATTTAAGTGATTATATGCAAAATTGGAAGTCGCAATTACTTTAAATAAAGAATTAAGTAAGCATAGTATAATAAGAGCAATTGTGAAGGGTTTGAGGAATACAATAATTTTTTTTGTATTTATTAAAGTTATAAAAATTATGAAAAGCAAAGCAATACAAATAACTTCAAAAATGCTATAATACGGGTAAGTACTCAAAAGTGATTTAATGTTATATAGTATTGTCATTATTAAAATGGTTATTAGTATAGAATCGGAATTATGTTTTGTTATAAGTTTAATTAAACTGAATAGAGCAAAATATAGTGTCAAACCTAAAAGAATAACAAAACTGCCTCCTACTGCAATATTAACTATGTTGTTAGTATATAAGTAAAAGATTTGGTATATAGACAAAAAACCAAAAATAAATAAAAGCCAAAATGAGGTGCTTATATCTTCTTTTTTCTCTTTTTGATTCATATAAACCATAATTATAAATATTCCTGCAAGTATACAAAGCAGAATTATTTGAAAAGTGTTTAGTATAATTACATTTTCTTTTATGTCTACAGTTATAGATGCATTATTGTTTTTCACCGGAGAGTTTATTTTTAGAATTAAAGATGTATCACATTGGGTATTTAATTGTGTACAAGTTTCTTCAATTTTTGATATCTGTACATTAACATTGTGTTTTGTAAAATAATTATTTTGTATAAAGTTAATACAAAATATTAAAATGGTACATATTAAAGCACAGATAAGCCAATTTTTCTTGCTCATTTTATCTCCATTAAATATAATGTTCGTTCGGTGTTAGAAATTTTTTCTTTGCATAGAATTTTGTAATATTTCCCAAATTCTTTTTCGAAATTGGTCTGAGAGTAGTCATCAAATACATCTTTCCGATTAATAAGCATTTTTTGAACTTTAGAATCTTTTTTGTCAACAAATTCAATAATTAAATATTTACTAATGCTGGAAAAATATTCGGCTATATTTGCAAATGGAATGTTGTATGTAAATCTTAAATGATGTATGAGGGCAAGTGCTAGTATTAAATCAACATTTTTAGCCCTATCAATGAGATTTTTTCGTTCCTTATTGGCCCAGCCTAATGCCGGAGATGGATTTGCAAGGTCGAAGACCAGCGGGAAAATGTTTTGTTCATTATCCTGTTTTATTTTAAGGTAATTTTTTTCAATAGCCATTTTATCGATATCAAATGCAACTACATTTGAACCGTTATCAGAAAAAATTCTTGAAAATATTCCGGTGTTGCTTCCAAAATCCCAAACATTTTCAGGCTTTATCATAGAACGGAATGTATTGATAATATTATTTTTTTCTTCAAAACTTTTTTCTGTATAATTTGTAAAATTATAATAGTTTTCCCATTCCGTTTTATATTTTGGGAGATTAATATTTTCAACTGTGGTCTGAAGATTCTTGATTATATTTTTGAGCTGTTGTTTGTTAATTCTAACATTGCCGATTTTTTTAGAATTTTCAGAATATCTATTTTGCATTTTGCTATGCAGATGTATATGTGTGAATAAATTTAGGTTTAATTTGGTTCTAAACGGTAAAAGTTTGGAAGCCAGTTCAAGTGATATCCCATTAATATTTAGAATGAGTAATCCGTTTAAACTTAAATCCGTATAAGCCATAAGAGCTAAAGGGGCAATAAAATTTTCACAAAATTGTTTATATGCTACCCACGCACTTCCTTCTTCATAAGTTTCAAATGACGATGTGTCAATTAACAGCGGCTTATTATGCAAAAATTGAATATTAAAACAATTTGCATCTTTAAGAGACATATTGTAATCTAAAGCAATTTCTTGAATCTTTAATGTTGCAAGTGCTGCATCTTTTAATTGGGAGAAGCACCATTCCCACGGATATGATATGAACACCTGCTCGGGTTTGATTATAATACATTCATTCTCTGTATGAATTTCTTCATGTTTAACTAAAAGATTTTTTGAAATTAAATTATTGTATAAACCAGAATTTATTAATTTTTTATATTCTGGAATGTACCTTTTATAGATTTTTCTTACATATATTCCATTTTCAATATAGACCTTTGCATCAGGATCCTTGAAAGATGATTCTTCTCTCTGTTCAATGCTATTCATTATTTCCCTTTTTTAAACAACTGTTTTACTTTATCTTTCCAAATATTAAATGTACAGCCAATTCCTACAAAACCGGCAATAATCATCTGTAATACCATACTCCCTGTCCCGGGATCAAGATAAGCAAAAGCACATTGAGGGACAATAGTGTTCATAAGTAATAAAACACCTAAAAAATATAAATTTTTTTTC
>CALUVX010000005.1 GCA_944324295.1 Candidatus Gastranaerophilales bacterium | reverse complement strand
TCTGTAAATCTTGGGAAGTAAGCTTATTATATTTTCAACCAAACCGCTTAAAGAAAAAATCTTGTCGCAACCCCGAAAAAAGTGCCTGGATATAACAAGCTTACATATATATAATAACGCTTTTTGCAATGATTTTCACCACTCGCAAGAATGACTTTTTATATTTAAAACTAACAAACTTGAGCTAATTCTTAAGGATTAGAAGTATATCTTTATCAGAAGAGCAGAAAATCAGAGGGCAAGAAGGCAAGCTTATTACATTTCTAGATGTACTGATTAGTCAAATGCTCATTACTGCCATCTTCATGCCTGTAGCAGGCAAAGGCTGGATTCTTTTGCCTGCCGGCTCAGAATGACAACAGCATTCTCCCTCCCTTGGGGGAGGGACGGGGAGAGGGTTAATAATTATCAGAAGAACAGAGGACAAGAAGGCAGCCTGAATTCATTTCCTTTTGAATTAAATAACATTTACTATTGCAAAAATTTTTTTTTATATTATATTAGAAATATGCGGAAGTAACTCAATGGCTAGAGTACCTGCCTTCCAAGCAGGCTGTTGCGAGTTCGAGTCTCGTCTTCCGCTTTTTTTGTACTTTCTTCTTTTTTTCTTTAAAGGGGTTAAAAGTTAACAGGAGTTGGGTGTATGATTGATGAAATAGTATCTTTTGCCGATAAACTGGATAAAATATTTGCTGCATTCAAAATTAACCTGATTGCAGGAACAATTATTAACCTGATTATTATAATTGTTCTTTTTAAGCTGACTGATATTTTTACTAATAAACTTAAAGAAAAATTTAAATCAAATAACAGTCCGCTGCCAATTGATCACATAGTACCGCTAATCAGCAAAATTGTAAAATTTCTCATAGCATTTATTCTCATAGCTTCATTTTTGCAAAGTCAAGGGTATTCACTAACCTCTTTAATAGCCGGTTTTGGTATAACAGGTCTGGCTGTCAGCTTTGCCGCACAGCAGACTATATCGTCAATCTTCGGGACAATTGCTCTTTTGGGCGATAAAGTATACAAAATAGGTGATTATGTAAAAATTAATGATTTGGAAGGGACAGTGGAAGCAATCAGTATTCGCTCAACCAAAATAAGAAGTCTTGATAACTTTGTAGTTACCGTTCCCAACGACATGGTTGCAAACAGCATTATATCAAATGTGTCAGGAGCAAAAAAACGAAGAATTGATGTAATTTTCGGCTTAACCTATGATACAACCGATGAAAAACTTAAACGTGCAATTGAAATTATTAATGAAGCGGCAGTTGCAAATCATGATATTCATAAAGACTTCAACACTTTTATGCATGAACTTGACAGCAGTTCTATTAATATTCGTTTTATAGGATATGCCAAAACACGTTCTTATGATACATTTGTAAAAATAAAAGGTGCTTTTCTCCTTGACGTAACATCACGTTTCAGAAAAGAAGGAATTGATTTTGCATTCCCGTCTCAAACTGTTTATATGGCTAAAAATGAAAATTAAAATCATAGCGCTTGGAAAAATAAAAGAAAAATACCTGAAAGAAGGAATAGACGAATTTTTGAAACGCCTGACTCCGTATGCTTCCGTTGAGGTTATTGAAATTCCTGCTATAGAAATTAAAGATGAAAATTTGACATATAAAGTATTGGAGCAGGAAGGCGAAAAAATTCTTTCACATATTAAACAACAGTCATTTGTAATAACAATGGAAATCAATGGCAAAATGTTTTCATCAGAGGAATTTGCAGCAAAAATTGAGGAGCTTACAAATGATGGCATTCCGGAAATTATTTTTGTAATAGGTTCCTCCTGCGGAATTTCACCAATCGTTTCAAAACGGGCAAATCTTAAAATGAGTATGTCCAAAATGACTTTTCTGCATCAGTTTGCTAGGCTTATTCTTATTGAACAAATATACAGGGCATTTAAAATTATTAAAGGGGAAACTTACCACAAATATACGACTTAAAGTTCTTTCTATGATGTTATAATGACTTCAAAAGTAAGGAGAATATAATGAGAGAATTTGAATTTAACCTGTCTATAGAAGAACTTGAAAAACGCACAAACAAAGATTATTTGATGACAAAAAAAATGCTGAAATGCGATGCTCCCGAATATTTGGGGCTTGAAGAAGGCGACAAAGAAACACTTAAACATCTTGTCAAAGCCGCATATATTTTAGAAAAAATCAATATGCAGATTGACTGTCATCATAACCTTGAATTTAAAGCATTTCTGGAAAATGAAATATCCAAAGGGAACAAACAGGCAGAACTTACCAAAATTCTTTTTGATGCACAAAAAGGTATGAATGCAATTGATACAATGTCAAATAAAATTAACCTTGCAAAAGGAATAAAGGAATTACCCGGCAAAGGTGTTTATCCGGAAGACTTATCAAAAGAAGAATTTCATAGCATTTTAACTAAAATGGTTAATGAAGGGAAAATTGACGAAGTCAAAAAAATACTTACCCAGCGATCAGTTGTAGAAAGAAACGGTGATGAACTTGTAGGAATTGACTATATTGACAAATTCAAAGAAGATTTTTCAAAAATGGCAGATGAAATAGAAAAAGCATCTGAAACCTCAACTAATTCCGATTTCACGGAATATCTAAAACTTCAGGCCAAAGCATTGCGCACTGCAGATCCGATGCTTGATGCTTATGCAGATAAAAAATGGGCCACATTACAGGACACTCCGCTTGAATTTACAATTACAAGAGAAAATTATGAAGACGAAATGACAGGTACAATTGCTGAAAACAAAGACCTTTCAGAACTTCTTGAAAAACACGGAATAAAAGCAATCCCGAAAGATTTTCTTGGCGGTCGTGTCGGAATAGTGAATAAAAAAGGTACAGAAGCTTTAATGGCAATAAAAAAATATCTTCCAATACTTGCAAAAAATATGCCTTATGCTGACGAATACGAACAAAATATTCAGCCGGCAGATATTGACACCTCACCCGCCTTACAGGCACCCTCTCCTCAAGGCGAGGGAGAATTACAACCAAAATTAAAACAAACAATGGTTGATGTTGATTTAGTTGCAGTAACCGGAGATGTCGGAGCATACAGAGGCGGAATTACACTTGCTGAAAATCTGCCGAATGATGATAAGTTATCTCTTACAATCGGCGGCGGAAGAAGAAATGTCTATCACAGACAAATCAGATTTATTAGTGATATGAAAAAACTTCAGGAACGACTTGATGCCATTTTAGACAAGAAACAACACAAATATTACCTGGATGAAGCTGATCACTGGTTTACAATAGGTCATGAAAATGCGCATTCACTCGGACCTAAAAAGGCCTGTGAGACACTCGGCAAGTACCGCAATATTATAGAGGAAAACAAAGCTGATATGGGTTCATTAGCCTTTGTAGAGCTTTTAACGGAACTGGGAATGTATACAGACGAACAAAGAAAGCAAATCATTGTAACAACAATTACGGATAATTTCTTAAAATCCAAACCGACTCTAAGTCAGGCGCACAGAGTAAGAACCGTTATGCAGAACAAGTATTTTGCAGAACGCGGGGCATACGACATCATTGATGATAAAATCCATGTGAATATAGATAAAGTTGTTCCTATTGCAAAAGAAATGCTTGCTGAAATTATCAGGATACAAATAGAAGGCGATTTTGACAAAGCTGAAAAATATGTTCTTGATAATTTTGTATGGACAGATAATATGGAACTTATCGGACAAAAACTGCAAAAAATAAATAAAACTCTAAACGGCAGAACTGAATCTGAACTTGCAGAGAAACTGCTTAAAGACTAAATATTACTAAAATTATTAATAATAAAAAAACGTATCTTAGATACGTTTTTTTATTTTATTCTTTTATCTCATGCTGAAAGGCCCACGCTGAGTGATTATGAATACTTTCAAATGCCTCACATTCAACCTCAAATTCTTTAATAACAGGATGATTACGTAGCTTTACTACAACATCACGCAAAACATCTTCCACAAATTTAGGATTATCCCAGGCCTTTTCAGTTACAAATTTTTCATCCTCACGCTTTAACAGCGGATAAACAGGACAAGACGCACAAGATTCTATTAATTCAATTAAATCTTCCAGCCAAACCTGCTCACTTTCATCATAAGATATTTTAACCTTTATAAAAGCCCTCTGATTATGCGCACCGTTATCCGATATTTCTTTTGAACACGGACAAAGCGTTGTTACAGGCACACAAACACCCAGAATAAATTTATAATTCTCGTTTTCAATTCTCCCCTCAAAAGAACAGTCATAACTCATAGGTGCGGATAACCCAGTTACCGGAGATTTTTTATCAAGAAAATATGTAAATCTGAATTCCAGTTCACCGCTTTGGGCATCAAGATTACTAATTATCTTTTCCAAACAACCTTTAATATCCACACCTAAAAGGTTTTTATTTTTCCATTCGGCAAGCACCTCTACAAATCTTGACATGTGAGTCCCTTTATAATCTCTAGGCAATGAAACATTTACCCTTGCCTTTGCGCAAACAACCTGGTTAGAATTGTTTTTACGCTGAATTATTAAAGGAAGCTCAAGATGTTTTATCCCTACCTTTTGAATATCAACATTTCTGTTATCTTTTAAGTTTTGAATATCTTTCATAATTAAATGTTAAAATTTCTTAATATTTAAGTATAAAAATAGCAATTTTTTATTTTTTCCTTACTTTATATAAATATAAAGCTCTCTCTTCTTATTTAAACTCATAGGCCTTGAATAAAAATATCAAGGTCTTTTTTTTATCCTAATGCTAAATTTTAACTTATTTTTCATCCATAGCAGTTGCTTTATCCAGCAAAGCTCTTATTCTTAGATATCTATCAAGTTCAACTCTGAACTTTTGCAAATTTTGATAAAAATTATTCGACATCAAAACTCTGTTATCATATTTCGGATCAAGAATATAAACTGTAGGGAAGCCAGATATACCAACATCTTCCACAAGTTTTTGATTATTCTTATCTTCAACATCAATCATAACAAAATTGTATTTATTTTTGTAAATGCCGCTTAATATTTTATATTTAGGCATAAACTTCATACAATAACCGCACCAGTCAACATAGAACAGAGCAAGCATGGGTTTATCCGAGCTTAATGCTTTATCATAAGTAATTCCGATTTTGTAATCCGAGGGATGCTTAGGGGCATTCATTGCCGCAACCGCAAAACCAACTACTGATGACACTGCCAACGCTATAATAATTCCTAAACTTATTAATAATTTTTTTCTCATATTATCCTCCACATGCTTAATTATACAATAAATTTTTTTTCTGACAATTTTATTTTATTTGAAATATAACTTAACATAAGGGTTGAAATTTTATATATTATAGTATATACTAAATATATACTAAGTTTTAGAAGTTATATATTCTCGTGAAAAGTTTCAGTACATATATCTTGTGTTACTTAATAATGAAGGAGTTTAAAGAGGTATGAAAAAAAATTCACCCGTCAAAATGAAAATTTCCGGTCAATTCTCCAATCCTGCTAAAAATGAAATTTTTGACGGCTCAAGTGATAGTGCACTCTCAAATTACATCAGAGAAATCTCTGACTACAGATCACTTACCCCGTCAGAAGAAAAAGAACTTGCCAAAAGAGCAAAAAACGGAGACATTGAAGCAAAAAAACAGCTTATTAATGCGAATTTAAAACTTGTAATCACAATTGCAAAAAAAGCAATCCACATGTCTAATCTTCCTATGACAGATCTAATTCAGGAAGGTAATCTGGGTTTAATGATTGCAGCAGAAAAATTTAACTACAAACTTGGCTACAAATTTGCGACTTATGCAAGCTGGTGGATTAAACAGGCGATGTTTAAAGCTATATCTGAACAGGCTCATTGTATGAAAATACCGGTATACATTCAGGAAACCCTGTCAAGATTTTCAAAGTTGAAACGCCAGATGGAACGTGAAAATAATTGCCAGGTAAAAACAGAAGATGTTGCTAAAAGAATGAATATTTCGCCCGATAAAATAGATACATTCTTAAATGCCTATTCCAAAACAATATCAATTGAAAGCGGACTTGAAAATAATGACGGAAAAGAAATGAATATCGCCGATATTATTGAAGATAAAAAAGCATCCGCAACAGAAAATGCAGAATTTGAGGACTTAAAAAGCGACATTTTAAATGTAATTTCAACGTTAAAAGAACGCGAGCAGGAAGTTGTAAAAATGCGATACGGACTTGACGGCGATGCAAAAAAAACTTTAGAAGAAATTGGCAGCATTTATGGAGTAACCAAAGAATGCATACGCCAAACAGAATTAAGAGCACTGAAAAAAATGAGATTCTCCGTGTTAGGTCAGGAAGTTCTTACAGCTTATATTGACTAAGAAGGTAAAATATTTTGTGTTTATTTATTAAAAAATTTTCAAACCGGTCATTGAAAAATCAATGACTGATTATATTATTCATATAAACAGATGTATACTTTTTTTTAAAAATCATTAATATTAAAAATATGAGAACATTTTTAACCTTCTTATTTTTAATAATTTTTTCAACAGGAAATTTTGTCCTCGCAGATGGAGACTTGTGGGATAACTACGGAGATACAAACGTTTACGGTCAAAAACCCGTAAGTGAAGAAGAATTCCAAAAAGCTCTTGAAAGTAAAAAAGGCAAGAAAAAGAGAGACAAAAACATCCCCAAAGGTGAAAGCTTTTCTCAGAGTAACGAAACAGAAACCCTAACTACTACAACCAAAGAACCGCAAATATTACTTATACCCCTAAATTTAAAGGCAGGAGAAGATGCTGTTATCCCGCCGGGGCATTATGAAGTGAAGGGAGAAAGAGAGAACGGCAAAACATACCTTAAACTCTATCAATCACACGATTTAATCGCAAAACTTCCTGCGGTAGAAACAGATAACGATTTTGGAGAACAAACAATAAACTTTGTAAAATTGCTGCCTCATGGGGATTACCATGTCCAAATTGTTTACGGCAGTCTTGATTTTAACGCGTATACGGTAATTGACATAGCCGACTAATATTGCTAAAATTATCTTATTAAAGGGGAAAATATTATGAAAAGAGCAATAGTAATGGTGATAGATTCAATGGGAACCGGAGCAATGCCCGATTGCAGAGAATTTAATGACACACCGCAATGCAATACATTAAAACATGTTTGTGAATTTAATAATGGATTAAATGTCCCTAATATGGAAAAAATGGGGCTTGGCAATATTCAAGACTATAAAGGGATAAAAAAAGTTGAAAATCCTACAGCCCAATACGGAATTATGGAAGAAAAATCCAAAGGCAAAGATACAACAACCGGTCATTGGGAAATGGCAGGATTAATCTCAAATAAACCATTTGCAACTTTTCCAAACGGATTTCCAGATGAGCTGATTGAAAAATTTATAAAAGAAACAAAATGCGGCGGAATTTTGGCAAATATTCCCGCAAGCGGTACGGCTATTATTGCGGAATTAAACGAAGAACATCATAAAACCAAATTTCCTATTGTCTACACAAGCGCCGACAGCGTATTTCAAATTGCGGTTGATACAGATATAATCCCGCTTGAAACACTATACGAATGGTGCAAAACAGCAAGAAGAATTTTAGATGAAGATGATTGGAATGTATCAAGGGTAATTGCAAGACCGTATAAAGTTATTGACGGCAAGCCAACAAGAATATCTAAAGACAGACGAGATTATTCAATGGTACCTTCTCATACAGTATTAAATGAGATTAAAGATAAAGGCGGGAAAGTTGTTGCAATAGGAAAAATTGAAGATATTTTTTCTAAATCCGGCATAACTCATGCAATTCATACAGGGTCAAACAAAGAAGGGCTTGAACTAACTCTGAAGGCAGTAAAAAATAACCTTGATTTAGATAGTATTGCATATCCTTCAAACGTAAAGACATTTAATGATAAAACTTTTATATTCACAAATCTTGTTGACACAGATATGCTTTACGGCCACAGAAATGACGCAAAAGGTTACGGTAAAGCAATTGAAGAAATTGACACATACGTTGATGATATTGTTAATGCGATGAATGAAGATGATTTGCTGATTATTACAGCGGATCACGGCTGCGATCCTACTGTTGAAGGAACAGATCATACAAGGGAATATGTACCTATTCTGGTCTATAATAAAACCATCAAGGGGGAAAACCTCGGAATGATTAAAGGCTTTGATTACATCGCAGACAGAATAAAAAAATGGCTCGATATTTAAAAAAGTATAATTGAAATTTTAAATGTTTTATATTATAATTAACGAGTGAAGAAATTCACATTGTATTTAAACTATAAGGAGAAAGTAGAAATGACAGTAAAAGTAAATGATTCTTGTATCGGATGCGGCGCTTGCGAACAAATTTGCGACGCAGTATTTTCAGTAGACGGTGTTGCTCAGGTTGATGCAGCAGCAGTTGCAGATAATATGGATTGCGTAAAAGAAGCTGCAGAAGCTTGCCCGGTATCAGCAATCGAAGTTGAATAAGAAATATTTAAAATAAGATAAAAAATGACCGTTTCCTAAATAGAAGCGGTCATTTTTTTAAATTCTTTAATTATTATTCTCTGTATTCACAAACGAAGACAAATTTTTGTTTTTTTGCATCTTGCATTGCTGTATTATTATCAATTGGGACAAAATTACCGGCAGCATCCAAATTCCCTTCAATAGAACAAATAAATTTATCAGAAATTGAAGATTGATTATTCTGAGGATTTCTTTGAACATTTTCTTGAAACTCTCTTTGGCGGGACTCCAAATCATTTATTCTTGAATCAAGAGAGACCTCAATACGTCTCATTTCGTCCATCAGATTAACCATTTGTCCGTTATCATAACTATTATTACGGGTATTGCGACGTTCAGTTTCATAATCATCACTACGATTTATATCATGCTCATTAGTTACAGATTCATTAGGATTTTTGTTGTATTTATTTGCCAACATAGGAGTACTTATTATCATCACGACTCCTAAAATTATAACAAGGACAATCGCATAACCTATATTTGACATTGCATTTTTCTTAATCATAAAAATTTATCCTTTTATTACTGAAGTTCTTTAATAACCGCATTCAAAGCATCTAAAGCATCATTTGGAAGTTTATCCAAGCCTCCCTTTTCACTATCACGTGATTTAACAAAATTCACTCTATCATTCATTCTGGCTTTAAATTGCTCTGCATATTTTCTGTCGGAAAAAGAAGTATCAAAACCTTCAATATCCATAATTTGAATATCCGAAAAATTTTCCCACTTATGGAATTGAGCTTTACCCTCAACAATTTTCTCTATAATAGCAAGAGTAGTCTCTTTTTTAACCTTAGTACCCATAAAATCTCCGGTATTTAAAATATAACATTCAACACCGTCTTCTATAAGTTTTTTAAATCTTTCATAATCAACGGAAAGCGGATAAACTCTGAACGGATTTGCATAAGGTTCAACAACAAGCGCGTTAGGGTCAACACCTTCTGCAAGCCTTTCAGCGGAAGATCTTTTTGTCGCAAGAGTTGCACCCATCGCAGAACCTAAAGATGCCCCTAAAAGTTTCAATACAGGAGGAATTGTCGGATCTTTCATGAGCCAGAATATTGCATTAATCGGTTCATCAATTCTGTCAACTCTGTTAGGCGACCATAATTTAGATTTTACAGCCCGTCCGTTACCGTTTCTTATATCTTCTGTTACAGAGACGACTTTACCGTCAGAGAGAGCAATTGCTCCCGCATTCTGCTGTGTTAATATAAATTTATTATCTTCGCTTCCTATAGGATAATCTGCTGTTTTATCAAAATAAGCAGGCTCTAAAGCAATAGAATATTTTTTATCAACATTTATTATAAAAGCGTCATCATGCAACACGGTAATATCATATTTATTATTATGTTTAGCATGAGTAATCGTTGACTTACCGGAGCCTGAAAGGCCAAATACAGCAGTACGGAATGATTGTCCGTTACCAAGATTATAACGTTTCATTCCTCCGTGGCATGAGGCATAACCATTACGTGAAGCACAGCCCCAGGCAAGAGTTAAGGTTCCCTTTTTGTGTTCACCGAAATATCTCATCCCGAGAATAGCAGCACAGTTATGCTGAGGGTCAAAAAATGTTAAACCGTAAGGAAAATCAGGATGTGTCCAGTCAGGATCAGAAAAAACAAATATATCACCTTCTTGAATTTTTCTTGAAGTTTCATACATATCAGCATACAATTCGTTAATATATTGAAAATTCAACATCCAGCTGTACATAATATTTTCAAAGCCTTCAGGAATAAGCAAGTGTGCTTTTACCATAAAATCTTTATCCAAGCCTATAACAGCCTCTGTTTTATACATAAGTTTATAACGCGTAGCATAAACAGCTTCTCTAATCACAGGCAATAAAGATGATAAATCACATCCGGGTTCTCCGACAATCTTTCTTGCCGCCGCACAACGACCTACAACAGATCCGTCGTTAAATAATAATTGATTTGCTCCTTTAGGCAATCCTATTTTTTCCGGTTCATAAACCGGCATACCTGTCAATTCAATTGTTCCCGGGCTATTTTTAGCCAATTTATAGGCCTCTGATACAGATTTAACTTCTTCAACATTATTCCCGAAAAAGGGGGTAATAATAGTAGCGCGAGCCGCAGACATTAAAGTTTTAAAAAGCTCTTTATCAGAAAAAAATTCCTCTGTAGCCATAAACTCAATCTCCTGTTTTATAAAAGATAATAGCACAAAACGTTAATAAACGCAATAATTTAGAATAAAAAAGACAGCCCTATTAAGAGCTGTCTTTTGATTTATCCCAATTAAATCTTAAAATAAGAATTTAACCGGTTTTATGTATTTTAAACGACATAATGAGTTGTCCACAGAACATTCATTATTGTATACAGCGGCATTACCCTCACGGCAATATGGTGTATTAGCACCAACATAACCCGCCGCACAGGCTG
>CALUVX010000004.1 GCA_944324295.1 Candidatus Gastranaerophilales bacterium | reverse complement strand
AACTCGAAACTTTTCATTTCACTCCATAAATTTTATAAATTTATTCCGTTACATCAAGTTTCTCGTTAGGACGTGCTGGGTTCGCTTTGTTGTTGCTCGCTGTTTTTTCATCTCTGATATTTCAGGTTTTAAATTCAACAGCTCGCCCGAGCTCACACGGCACACTTGCCAAATCCCCTATACTGTTTTCTTTTTAGTGATTGCTAAGCCTTTTTTACCGCGTCTTGTTCTTGCATTTGTTTTAGTTCTTTGTCCGCGGCATGGTAAGTTGCGTTTGTGTCTCAAACCTCTGTAAGAACCGATTTCCTGAAGACGTTTGATGTGTAATGAAACTTCACGGCGTAAATCACCTTCGATATGGTAATTTGCAAGTTCGTTTCTTAATAATTTAATATCTTCATCTGTTAAATCGTCTGTTCTCAAATCCGGTGAGATTTTAGTAGCTTCAAGAATTTTTTTTGCTCTTGTCGGTCCGATACCGTAGATGTATGTTAATGCTACTTCCATTCTTTTGTTACGGGGTAAGTCGACCCCTGAAATTCTTGCCATTTTTTATTTTCTCCTTTTCTTGGCTTTTGGCGCGGTTTTGGGCTTGTTGTTATTTATACTGCATCCTTTCTTTTATTACGATGCCTCCATTTTTATAACTGGTTTGGCCTTAGTTACCGCCCCCTTGTTGTTAGATTTTTTTGTATATGAGGCTTAAATACTTCCTCACCATTGACCGTTTAAGTTCGTCAATTCAACTATTACCAGAAGTTCGTTTGGATGAACAGAGGTCAGGAGATCAGGCTATTTACATTAAATGGCTTGCCTTCCTGCCTTCAGGACTTCTTGCCTTCTGATTACCCTTGTCTTTGTTTGTGTTTAGGATTTTCACAAATTATAGCGATTCTGCCTTTTCTTTTAATACATTTGCATTTATCGCACATTGGTTTTACTGATGATCTGACTTTCATTTTTCTTTCCTTTATTTTTATGTACGTAATTATTTTAGTCTGAAGGTAATTCTGCCGCGGCTCAAATCGTAAGGAGTCATTTCGACTTTCACTTTATCGCCGGGTAAAATTCTTATAAAATTTTTTCTGATTTTGCCTGAAATGTGGGCTAAGATTTCATGGTCATTTTCGAGTTTGACGCGAAACATTGCATTAGGCATCGCCTCTAAAATAGTACCTTCTAATTCTATAACGTCTTTTGACATATTATCCTTTCAAATTCGGCTGTTCAGTATACACCTATTTTAAGGCGTTACCATAATCATACTTGGAAAATATTCAATTGCAAGGGGTTTGACATGTTTTAAAGCAAACAATTTTAAAAATGTTGATATATTGTTTTTCTAAAAACGGCACACTAACAATATTTGCTTGCATCTTAAAAAATCTTTATTTAAGCAAGTTTCCGCAGGTTTGTAAATTTTTCTTAATATTTTTAATAAATATATTTTTAATTAAACAATAGTTACCATGGATAATCTGTCCTAAATTCCCAGTTGTCATATTGTAAAAGTGCTGCACATGTTTCAGGTGTATTGGTACAGTTTTTCAGAAGGTCAGTGCGCTTATTCCCTTTGCCAAATGGTTGAAGGGGGAGGTAGCTATTACCTGAAAGTGATAGAGTCAGTGTAAAGACATCTTTTCCATGCATATTTGGGCCATTTACTCCATTAGTGTCTATGAGTATATGTAGAAAATTAGTTTTTCCATTGACAGGATTCCCTCCGCCATATATGTAAATAATTTGTCCATTATTTAAAATATGTATTGTGGCCTTTAATCCTGTGGTTGAACATTTTTTAGATAAGGGGTCGCAAATTTTGTTTGAATCGGTCGGGCAGGTTTTATTGTTGGTACCTTCCTCGCAGGAGGTAATTTTATTCATATATTTGAATATATACTCATTACTCCATTCTAACATACCAGTTTTGTGGTATGGTGCACCTTCCCAATTTGATATGTCTCCATGTTCCTGTTGCGAAAGAATTATTGCTCGTGAAAGTTCTGAATATGCCTTTTTTAATCGTACTGATCTCTCTTTATTTTTATAATTATAAATTAATGCTGGTATTGTCATTGCTGCTACTACGCTAATAATGCCAAGTGTTATTAAAATTTCAGCAAGAGTAAAGGCGTGTTGATGGTGATTGTTCATCAATGCTATGCGTGTTGTACATTTTGTTAATGTAAGTGCCTTTGTCATCAAAAACTCTCTTTCAATATTAGTGATGTTATACTTTTCTGCATGCATTATTCTTTTTGATTAACTATTTGGAAAATTTATTAATCTGAACAATACTGTTGTTATATGAGTTATATCACATATATTAACAGTATAGCTCATTTTATTAAATAGTCAATCCCTTAGAATTAAACTATTATGAAAAATATAAAGTTATTGGAACTTGGTAACAAAATCAGGCTAGAACGTATGAAAAGGGATATTTCGCAGGAAAAACTTGCAGAAATGGCAAATGTTTCAATCCGTACAATAAGTGATATAGAACGGGGAATTACTGATATAAGATATACAAATCTTTTACAGATTGCAGAGGCTTTTGGCTTAACATTATCTGAATTGTTGAATTTTAAATTATAATTGTTAACTTTTTTTACAAATAAAATATTTTCTGAAATAGAACGGGAATAATATACTTAATATATATAGAGATGTATATTAAGGAGATGTCCTATGGCAATAAGAGTTGACGGTATAGAATCAGAAGATGAATTAAGAAAAGCACAGGCTGCGGCTCAAGCTCAAGGTACATCTATTACCAATTATAATGAGTGGGCGCAGATTTTGCAGGAATTTCAGGACAACGGCATTGAATCAACAGGGTCCTATGCAGGAGACAAAGCACGAATGCAGGAAATTCAGGCTGCAGTTGAAGAGTATGCTATGCAAGTGCAGGAGCAGGAAAAAATTCAACAGAATGCTCCCGATAATAAAGAAACCGATAAGGTGCAAAAATCATCGGAAACTGATCGAAATCAGGAACTAAAGGCGACAGTTGCAAATGCGACAAGCTCTCAGATTATGGCAGATTATATGAAGTATTATCACATGCTGATGTAACCATGCTTATTTATCTGAAAAATTTTGTATACACGTCATTCTGAATTTATTTCAGGATCTCAAAATTTTGTGAGAATTATTTAAATATTTTTACCCTGTTGAACGGCCAGAAAAGTATTACTGCACGTCCAATAAACCTGTCTTCTGGCAGGAAGCCCCACCATCTGCCGTCAAAGGAGTTCCCTCTGTTGTCGCCCATCATAAGATACTGATGTTCCGGGATTATAACAGGACCGCATATCATATCTTGTGTACAGGGTTTGTTATAATACCGGCTTCTTATATATGGTTCATCAAGTGGCTTATCATTGATGTATACAGTACTTTTCCCGTCTTTGTCCGTTTTGATTTCAAATTTATCGCCGGGGGTACCGATTACACGTTTGATATATGCAACATCTTTGCAGAAAAAGCCCGTAAGTCGCGAGAAAATTTTCCATGGAGTATTTTGCAGTTTTTCAAACGGTGGATAGAACACCATAATATCTCCACGTTTCGGGGTTGTGTAAAATCTTGAAAATCTTTCAACAACTATTCTGTCTCCTTCAATTAGGGTCGGACGCATAGATGCTGATGGAATCCAGCGGATTTCTCCGATAAAAAATCTTATTATTATTACCATTACAACAACGAAAACAACTGTTTCTATTATTTCCCTTGCCATAGGATTAATCTTCAGGTAATTTTCTTTGATTTTTTTTATTAACTCTTTTATTTTATCCATTTGCAATAAGTCCCAAAAGCTCTTTCAATGCCGATTTATATTTGTTATCTTCTAATTGTTTTATTTCGTACAAGGCTTTGTCAATGTAATTATTTAACAAAATACGGCTTTTTTCAATACCGTTTTCACAATTTTCAATGCTTCCGGCAAAAATTACGGGAGCCGTGTATATACCTTCGTTTATATCTGACTTTGTAGTTTTTATATTAATAATATCATCTCTGATTTGAAAAGCTATCCCAAAGTTTCGGGCAAATTCACTCCCGTTTTTATTGGAATTTGCAATTAATAAACTGCCGCAAAGAGCTGTTTCGAATAGTTTTGCCGTTTTTTGCTCTGTTTTTTCAATATATTGATCAATTGAGGGAATTTTAAATTTATTAATCTGCTGGCTAATTTCTCCGTTTGTCATAGATGCAAGAGTGTCAGAAAACATTTCTATCAGAGGAATTGAGTTGAGTTTCGCAATATTGTTCAATGCTGCGGAAAGAAGATAATCGCCTGTAATTACTGCAAGTTTATTATCAAATAAGCAATTAAGAGTTTTTGTATTTCTTCTTATCCGGCTTTCATCAATTACATCATCGTGGATTAAGGAGGCGTTATGTACAAGCTCTATTGCCGTTTGTAGGAAAATCTGCTTTTCATCAATATTTAAACCTGATGCTTTTAAGTACAAAAATGACAAAAGCGGCCTTATGTGTTTTGAGGGTGCGTTTAATAAGTCGAAAAGCTTTGACTTTAAAGGCTCTTCTATTTCAATATCTGAAGTTAAACCTGCCGTAACCCGCTCAATCTCTACTTTTACGATATTAAGAATTTGGACATATTTTTTGTTAAAAGTCATATACAAATAATATTAGCATAAAAGAACCATATAATAAAAAAAAACGACAAACTTTGTGCTTGTCGTTGGAAAATCAATAGGAAAAAGGGAAAGGAAAAATTTTTTTTCATTAAAGTTTTTGTAGAGCTTTAATGTGTCGGGTGGAGCGGCTACGCTCCTATCCGAATGTTTTGAATGTTGATTCTGTGTTCTTTTCGATAACTTTTTGAACAGCGTCCATTTCGGTTGAAATTGCATCCTGTTCGGTATCGAGTTGTTTTAGTCTTAATTCAAGATTCTTATCTTGTGCCTGAACAATTTCAATTTTAGAGTTAATTTCTTGAATTGCCTGGTCATATTCATATTTTTCATATTCGTACTGGTTCATTGCATCTTCATAGGCTGCCTGATCAGTAACCGTTGAAGTTGTTAATGAATAAGTAACTCCTGTATCTTCAATAGGATTGCCTTCATCATCATATTGAGGAATAGTTATATTTATATAACGTCCTGAACTGTCTTTTTCGATTTTGCATCCTGCTGCGGCTTTAACTTCTTCAGTTTTAGTTTCGCTTCCTATTGTGTAACAATTAATGTTGGATTGAGAATTACCGTTAGTATCATAGTTTGCATTTTCTAAATCTGTTAACTTATAGAAATACGGATTGTATTCACCTGTAGTAGTATCTTGAACATATCTGACAAGGTAATCGCTTGCGCCGTATTTTTCTTCAAGTAATTTAATATATTCTTCTTCTTCTTTTTGAAGTTGTGCAACCTGATCTGCCGATAAAGAATTTAAGTATTCATCATCGCTGTTCAGCTTAATTGTTTTCCCGTCCGTATCAATTACGGTTCCGGCAGTAAAATCAGGTGTAGTATAATATTGTTTATCAGCATAATTATAATATGCTGTTGTACCATCAATATCATAAGTAATTGCATCGCTCATATTTCTTAGAGTTGTAGCGCCTACTTTGAATACACTTCTGTTTTCATCAGCATTAACAATGCTTGTAGAAGCACCTACAACAGAAAAATCATCTGTCCATTGTCTCAAATAGCTGACAGTATATGTTCCGTCAGTTTGAGCAATCATAGCTGTAATTTGGTTTGTCAAAGCTCCGTCTTCGAAAGTATACACTGTTTTAGTGTAATCGTCGACAGACGGCGGAACCGGTACTGACATACCCAACAAATCGTTGTAGTAGTTAGCAGACTGGTTAGACAATGTTGTTCTTTGTTGGTTAATTTGCTGACCTTCAAATTCAACATTGGTTTTTCTGGCTGTCAGTCCAAGAAATCTAGCTTGTGATGCTGCCATTCCCATTGCTGTCGATCTTCCTTTCGTTTACTTAGTACTGTTATTCATGTTATCGACACATGGGATTTAAAACTTTAATCATGTAACAAATCATGTTAAGAAATTGTAACATGTTATTTTTGCGGCTGATTTCTGAAACGGTCTGAAATATAAGAAAGGATTGCTCCTCCGATCTCTTCATTAGGATCAAAATTTGATGTTTGCGGATGTAAAGAATTTTGGATTAACATTTTTACAAGCGGACCAAATGCATCTGGAACTTGTGTTTTTCTATAAATCCCTGCAAGATAGGTTTGAATGTTCGGTGAATTTGTATTATTAAAACGGGATAAAACCGGATACATCTTATCAACACCTTTTACGCCGTTATCCAGCATTTCATTAACAATGTGGAGCGTTTCTACTATTTGGGATTCGTTGTTTGAATGGGCCAGAATATCTGCAAGATATGGCAAGGCAGCTTCTTTTTGCGAGACAAAACAGTCGACTTTATTTTTGTCAACAATAGTGTAATTTCTGTTGCCGGCTGGCAGAAGGCAAGGCTGATATTGATTTAGATTAGTATATGGTTGTACAGTAATGCAATTATACATTTTTACCTCTATGAATATACAAACGGAGGTCCGTTTTTAATTTCAAATAATATATTGTCTGCAATGACTTTTAATTCTTCTTTTGGTTTGCCGTTTTGTGCCTGTTTGTAGAATTCATCAACGAGAGGCTGGATTGCGGCTTCTTTTTTTGATTTAAAGTTTCTGAGTTCTGTTGATACAAGGCGGTTTTGTAAATCTACTTCTGTTTGTGCATTGAGTTTTTTTACCTGGACTTCTTTTATGGCATCTCCCGTAAGTTTTCCGCCGTAGCTAAGAGCCGTAAGTCCCGTAATTCCAAAGAAAAGTTGTTTGAATTGTTTGTTGTCAGTATCAAGAAGCCAGTTATAGAAAAATGCCCTGTAATCATCCACGTGGGAATAGAACGTTGGTTTTGGAGTTCCGTCTCCGCCTATTGTTTCATTTACTTTTGTGGTTGATGTTCTGGCTTTTTTGATTAATTTTTGAGAAAATTCGTCAATTTCGGTTTTATCCCATTTAAGTTCTTTCAGATAAGTATTAATTGTGTCTTCGTTTGCGTCAATAGACTGAAAATATGCTTCAAGAAGTTTTTTGTCATTTTCCTTTGTCGAATTTGATGAATTTTTTACAATATCTTTAATAAGAAGCTTTCTGTTTTTCACATAATCTTCAAGTAAAGTTTTACTTTTAGTGAGGTTTTTAAGAGACAGATATCCAAGGCCTATTATTGCCGCGACGGTTCCGGCTCCCAGTAAAAAGTAGTTAAGATTGTTATTTTGTGAAGAGTTTTCTCTTTGTTTTTTACCTGTAAAATTAAGATGTTTACCGAAATTTGGCAGAATTTTTTCTTTATCGTCAGAAAGATATTTTTCAAATTCTCTTGCTTTTTCTGAAAGCATGCTTCTTGTTATCTGAATTTTTCCTGCAAAAGATTGGGTTTCAATGTCAATCAGTTTTTCCTGCATATTTTTTTGTATATCGGCTTCGCGTTTTTTTACCCATACATCTTTAAACCCGTCAAAGAATGTTTTTCCCATAAATGCCATTGCACTAAGGGTTAAAACACCAATTCCGGCAAGTATTGTTTTTCTTGTCGGACTTTGAATCATTTGATATAGTGCCTGATGAGTTTCTTCATTGAGAGCAACATTCCTTGTTGTGGCAGGAAGGCGTTTTTCGTTTGAAATTTTCAGGTTAATTTTTGTATTACGTTTTACAAATGTTGAAAGAAGTGCAATTGTTCCCATAACACCTGTTGCTATTGCACTTATCGGAAGTATGCTTTTTTCTGATGAATTATTTTTTTCGTAAAGTCTCGTCGGCATTTGAGTGCTCTTGGAGATTACAAGAGTATCGCAGGTGTCTTCAAGATTTATATTGCCGTCTTGCTTGTCTTTAATAAAATTATTTACCAGTACACCTTCTTTTGTTTCGGTATTTGCCCGTTTTTGGGTTGCGGTAAGATTTTTCTGCTGTCTTAAAGTTTCACTGTCTCTGAGCGGACTGATTGTCATTGTCTTCTAAATCCTTTTCGTTTTGAGTTAACCTTTTATATAAGTCATGTATAAATGTTCTTAATTCAAAGGCCTTTTTAGTTTCATCAATTTGTTTATCGTCATTATCTGCATCTAAGGGCCGGAATATAGAGAAGATAGATTTAACCTTCTTTTTCAAATCTTTGAAAGCTTCGGATATTTTCTTTTCTATTGATGCTTTAAGTTCACCCATCATTGCCGTTAATTTATCAGAAATATCCGCAAATTTTTGCTGCAAGGTTTGAATTGTATTTGATATAGCTGCCGGAAGGTTTGCGATTGTTCTTACAATCCCGCCCAAAACTGTGTTTAATACGAAATTTACCGGTTTTGCGATTATTGCGGGAGTGTTATTTGAGAAAAATTGTGCGATATTGGCTAGTCTTTGGCTGGAATTCATTAATGCATTTTGAAAAGCCTGGACATTTTTTGCAAAATTTTGAGCATCCTGTTCGCGTTGGAGTTTTGCGTTTTGCTGTGCTTTTAAAAATGCACCTATTGCAGCACATTCATTCCAGCTCATTTCTCCCGGTTTAGCGGAAAAGTCAGCCTTTTTCATTCCGCCTCCTCCGCCCATTCCGTTACATATCGGGCAGGCTCCAAGCGGAAGTCCGTGCGGACAGGTTCCTACTCTTGCACTGTTTGTTTGTACAGCTCCAAGCGACAATAAAAAATCCTCCAGTTTTCTTAAACGTTAGAGGACACCTTCGAAAAATATATCTTACTTACCGATGCTCGCGGTAAATAAGTTTTTCTGAGTGTTCCGGCTTTTACGGCTGCGGCACAGCTGGAGATGTTCACTCCATTTCCTCTTAATATAAAGATTATGATAAGCATAGATTTATGTCAATTTGTATTTACATTAATATTAATATATATAAAGTTTGGTAATTTATCCCTTGTCGTACAAAACAGTTATGTGATTTTTTGTCTAACTGTTATCCTGATGGCAGAGGCTGAAGATTTCATATAACAGGCTAGAATGACAAAGAAAAATTTCATCATAAACGAAGACCGGTAAATGGCACGCTTATACTTTCATTCCTTCTCCCGTCAAATGGCGGGAGTTTTCCTTTAAATTTATCTTATTTTTATTTTTTTAGTTAATTTTTCTTAAAATTTTTCATTAGTCATTTGCTATATTTATTTTAATGAAGTACAATTAATTTATGGCAGTTGAGGAACAATTATATTCTGACATCCCCCCTACAAAGCTTAGGAATAAGGAGGAAAAATTTAAACCCGCAAAAACAAGTAAGTTTTGGTTATGGGTAGCAAGTATGTTTTTCTTTAACATGCTACAAAATCGTTTTTATGCTTTCAGATACAGAGGTGAAGAAAATTATTTTAACGGGGATACAAGTGTTCCTACAATTCTTTTTGCACCTCATTGCAACTGGTGGGACGGAATAGTTCTTTATAACACTACGCACAGGATTTTTCATAAAGAAATTCGTTTGATGGTTGAAGAACTGAACAGATTTCCGCTTTTAAGACGCGGTGGGGCTTATTCTGTCAATAAAAAATCTGCACAGTCTGCAATGAAGGCTTTGCAATATTCTGTTGATGTTGTAGGTGATATAAGAAATATGCTTTGTATCTTCCCTCAAGGAATTATTAGGCCTCCTCATTACAGACCGATTGAATTTCAAACCGGACTTGCATATATTGCAGAAAATGCGGTTAAAAAATATGGGAAAGTTAATCTTATACCTATGGCCGTTGATTATTGTTTTTTCAGGGATAACAGACCTGAGGTTATTGTTGAATTTGGTAAACGTATAGAATTACGGCAAGGAAATGAGCTTGATAAATTATCAAGAAAAGAACTTACTCACTATTTTGAACGGGCTTTACAAGAAACTTGTGATAATCAGTTCAAAGAAATTTCACAGGGAGATATTACAAAATATAAGATACTTTTCAAACAGCATTTAAAATGGTACAGAAGAATTGAACAGCGTTTGAAAAGTATAGATTTGCCTCCTGTTGCTGGTGTTTAGCTTATCTTGTACGGGTAAAAGTTAAGGGGATTTTTTATTGCTAAAATCATGCAATAAATGCGCAATGACAAATTTTAAAATTTCTATTTTAAATAATTACGGATATTTTATCTAAAATTTTAATCAAAGTCTTGCAAAGTTTTGATGAGATAAGTGAAGCGGCTACGCTCTTTCTTTAGTGTTTTTTATTAAAGCCTTACAGAGCTTTATGTGATGGATGGAACGGCACGCTCCTATGCATTATATCGTTTGAATGATTTTTCTATATTTTTCGAGATTGTATTTTTTACGGTATCATATTCTGTTGTCAATGAAGATATTTCGGTATCAAGATTTTTCATCTTCATATCAAGAGTTTCTTCTTTTGCATTCAATTTAGCTTTTTCAGTTGTGTATTTTGCTTCTGCCTGAGCTATCATAGTTTCATCTGAAATTTCTTTAATATAGGTATCTGTTGCGTAATTGCCCTGATAATAATACACGTCATCTTTCACTTTGGAAATATAAAGCATACCGCTTTGCAGCATTTCTTGAAGATATTCTGTATCGTCTATATTATCATTTTCGGTCCATCCGTTTGCACATATCTGGTTAAATAAAGCATCATAGAATGTGGCCTGGGCCAAATCATCACTTGATACTGTTGTACCGGTAGTAATAGTCAATACCGTATCATCATCAACAAGAGATGAAGTTGATAACTTGTCGTTGACATAATAAGCGTCATTACCGTTTATATCAGTGGCAGAAACACCGTTCATGAAATCATAGAAGTATGTTAAATATGCTCTCATGACACTGCTAATATTTACACCTATTGCAGATTTGCATCCGTTTTTATCATCATGACCGGAGTCGGCGTTTCCTCTACTTACAAGCCCTATATATCCTGTTTTTGATGAACTGACCCAATTGTTAACTTGATTTATAACACCTCTATTGCTGTCTTTATTACTGTGATATCTATGGGCAAAGTTTTCCATATCATCATCGTTGAAAAATTGATATTTACCATCTTCAGCGTTGCCATCTCCTTTAGGAGATTGTCTGCCTTCTTGATTACACTGATTGCTTATCATATATTCAATATTAGATCTAGCATAGTCAAGAGCCTGTTGAGTATAGGTATCACCTGTATCTAATAATGATTCCATTACATCAAGCATGTCAGACCAAACGCTCGAAGTTACAACAGCATCAATCGCACCGCCTGAGTAACCGATTGAACTTGTTCTGTTGCCTTGTCCCTGTGCTACTAATGTGTAATTACCGCTTAATATATCTCCGAGGGTTACTTGACCTGATGATGCTTCTGTATAACCGGATGGTATATCACTTTCGCCCTCCTTATAGTATGTTTTGCTAGTATTATCATAAAGAACAATGCCACGAGTAATTGAAGTATCATAATAACCGTCTGTCGGGTTAACGACATAACTACCCAATATTTCTGATAATTCAGATATTGTTACATCTTGAGTTTGCACAGCAACGGTTGTGTCTCCGCCAAAACCTGCAGCCTGGTTATAAGGCAAACCTTGTATTGTATCTCTCATTGTGCTGCTGATTATGCCGCTGTTATACAAACCTTCTACAAATGCCTGACGCATTGCCTCTGACGGCAGCGTGCCTAAACCTTCCTGAGGAATACCGGCAAATCTTGCGGCTGCTGCATATTTACTGTTCAATGTTACACGACCCATAGAATCTGTCAAAAGTGTAGGCATGTAATCATTTAATGTTGACGGACTCATTAATATTGAATAAGACAATGGCGTGCTTGTATCGCCTGTACCGTAATAATCATAAATTAATTTCGTTTGATCAAGTGAATTTTGATATTCGTTAGAAAGGTCAGCAAGCTCTCTGGACAATGCTATCTTCTGGTGAGATAAACGCATTGACTGATATTCACAGTCAGATTTTCTGGCTGTTATTGTCAATAATCTAGCTTGTCCTGCTGCTAATCCCATTTGACTTTCCTTTCAAAGTAACGTTCATTTAAGTATTACGGAATTTGTTGCGATAATCTTTAAAAAATAATGATTTTTTGTAACATTTGTTAATATATTATGTTCCTAAAAAATATTGATGCTATTAAGGAATGTAAAATTGCTACAAATGTAATAACTTTGATTGATGAGATTTTTAAAAAAAGTGGTATAATATATATAGAAAGGTAAGTTGATTAAAGATTTAAAGTTTTCGCTGCGGGTGCGGAAAAGCGTTATCAGCCGGTGATCTATTTTGTTATATAAATATATATACAAAATAACAGAAAGGCATAAAATGAGTAACCTACAATTTCAAAATGATTTGGATCGCTTGACAGAAGTTTTGCCTGACAAGGTCAGGAGGCACATCTCTTATGACAAAATGGAAGATGTTATTGAAATTGTTCTGGATATCGGCAGAACCCCCGAAATTAGACATGCCGGAGGAAAGATAGAATATTTGGGAGATGAATTTGTAACAGAAGATGATATTAATTATATCACCAGCCGTATTCAGGAATTTACTTCGGATAATCGTTCGGGAATTCCGGGAACACTTCACCGAATTAGTGCTATCAGGAACAGGCAAGGGAAAATTATCGGTTTAACATGCAGAATAGGCAGGGTTGTTACAGGTACAATTGCCTGCATAAAAGATATTTGTATGATGAATAAAAGTATTCTGTTTCTTGGCCGCCCCGGGGTTGGAAAAACTACAAAACTTAGAGAAATTTCAAGGTTAGTGGCAGATGAACTTGGAAAACGCGTTGTCATAGTTGATACTTCAAACGAAATTGCAGGCGATGGTGACACTCCTCATCCGGCAATAGGCCATGCAAGGCGTATGCAGGTTACACAGCCTCAATTTCAAAAAGATATTATGATTGAAGCCGTTGAAAATCACACTCCCGAAGTTATTGTTGTTGATGAAATAGGAACGGAAGCAGAAGCTCAGGCCGCCCGAACTATTGCAGAACGCGGGGTTATGCTGATTGCAACGGCTCATGGTAATAGTTTGGAAAATTTAATTAAAAACCCCACATTATCAGACTTAGTCGGGGGTATTCAGTCAGTAACATTAGGCGATGATGAAGCAAAGCGCAGAGCTTCTCAAAAAACAGTTCTTGAAAGGGAAAAGCAGCCCACGTTTGATGTTGTTATTGAAATTTTAGACAGAAATACTCTTGCGGTATATAAAAATACAGCAGAAGCGGTTGATTATATATTACGGGGCTGGCCTATCAGACCTGAAATCAGAAAAGTTGATAAAACGTATGACATGCAACAAGAATCAGAAGTCAAGCATGAACCGACTATTTCTGATATTCCGAAAGAAATTAATAAGCTTGAGCAGAAAATTCAACCGGAACATAATACGGACAGTTTAAAATTCAGTTTTTCACGTCAGAAATATGTGGATGAAGTTAAAGGTATAAAAAAAATATATCTCTATGCTGTTTCAAGAACTATTGTCGAAAAGGTTATAGAACGTCTTGATTTGAATGCGGAAATTACACGTAACCTTGAGGATGCCGATATAGTTATTGCTCATAAGAATTTTATTAAGGGTGGAGCAAAGGTTTTAAGTACTGCAAATGACTACAGGCTTCAGATATTTTATGTAAAAACGAATTCTATGGCACAAATTCAGAAGGTTTTGAAAGAAGCATTGCAGATAACAGAGGCATCTGAAACTCTTTGCGGTTATTATGATGATGCTGAACGTGCTCTTGATGAAGCAAAGGCCGCTATTAATAAAATTCTTGCAGGAGCAGAACATGTTGAACTTACTCCGCAAAATCAGCATATAAGAAAATTACAGCATGAACTTGTTGAACAGCATAATCTATCTAGTAAATCTGTCGGAGAAGGAAGTAACAGACATTTGAGGATTGTAGGTGGTAAAGATTTTAACAACTAATTTGAAATGTATTATTTGTTAGTTTATAATAACCTGAAAGGAGGTTATTATGAATAAAATTGATATCTATACAATGACAACATGTCCTTACTGTGTTAAGGCAAAAAAGTTATTGTCAACTTTAGGTTTGACTTATACTGAGCATAATGTAGATGAGTCTTTTGATGAAATGACAAAAGAATTGTCCGAAAAATTTAACAAAACGGTTATGACTGTTCCGCAAATAATAATAAATGATAATTATGTAGGCGGATTTACTGATTTGGAAGCTATGTATAAAAGCGGAAAACTTAAAGAAATTTTAGAATAAATTAAAAAAGACGGGAATTAACTTCCCGTCTTTTTTCTGTTTAAGGGCTAAACTGCAAGCTTACTTACAACCCAGTGGACCTTCTTCCTCTTTACTGTGTTTGAATTCAATTACCGCTTGAGCTGCTGCAAGTCTTGCCTGCGGAACTCTGAACGGTGAACAAGATACGTAATTCAAACCGATTCTGTGGCAGAATTTAACCGATGCAGGATCGCCGCCATGTTCTCCGCAGATACCGCGTTTTAGATGCGGTCTGACTTTTAGAGCTTTATCAAGAGCAATCTTCATTAATTGTCCGACGCCTTCCTGATCCAGTGTCTGGAACGGGTTAGCAGGCAGAATTTTTTGTTCTACATAATTTTGTAAGAACTTGCCTTCTGCATCGTCTCTTGAGTAACCGAATGTCATCTGGGTCAAGTCGTTTGTTCCGAATGAGAAGAATTCAGCGTATTTTGCAATTTGATCAGCAGTTAAAGCTGCACGCGGAATTTCAATCATTGTTCCGAACATGTAATCAACCATAACTCCTTTTTCATTCATTACTTCTTTTGCAACGCGTTCAAGCACGCATTGAACAGTTTTAAGTTCGTTAACGTGCCCTACAAGAGGAATCATAATTTCAGGTTTTACATCTACCCCTTCTTTTTTCAAATCACATGCAGCATAGAATATTGCTCTAACCTGCATTTCATTGATTTCAGGGTAAGTTAAGCCTAAACGGCATCCTCTTAAGCCCATCATCGGGTTAGATTCCGACATAGCTTCAACGATATTGAGAAGTTTTTCATCTTCTTTGTAATCTTCACCTTTAGCTTTTTTAGTTGCAACTTTTGCGATTAATTCTTCTTTATCCGGTAAGAATTCATGAAGCGGCGGATCAAGAAGTCTTATTGTCATTGATTTTTCGCCCAGAGCCTTAAACATTGCATAAAAATCGCTGTACTGCATTGGAAGAAGGTGGTCTAAAGCTTCTTTTCTTGCTTCCGGAGTTCCAGCGATAATCATTTTTTGAACCCAAGGAAGTCTTTCCGGATCCATAAACATGTGTTCCGTACGGCATAAGCCCACACCTTCTGCACCGAGTTCAAGAGCTTTTGCAACATCTGCAGGTGTATCTGCGTTGGCTCTTACGCTCATGAGTTTAACTTCATCAACCCATTTGAAGAGTTTTTGGAAATTATCATCCATTTTAGGCGGAACTAAATGAACTGCTCCTGCCATAACTTCGCCTGTACCACCGTCAAGAGATATAATATCATCTTTGTGATAAACAGTTCCGTCTGCAGCTGTTAATGTTTCATTTTTAAGGTCGATTTGTAAATCCTCACAACCGGCTACACACGGTTTTCCCATACCTTTAGCAACAACGGCAGCGTGAGATGTCATACCGCCTCTGAGTGTCAAAACACCTTGAGACTGAATCATACCGTGAATATCATCAGGACATGTTTCAATTCTTACTAATATAACTTTTTCGCCTGCTTTACCGCGTTCTGCAGCTTCTTCCGTATCGAATACTATTTTACCTACTGCAGCACCGGGTGAAGCTGCAAGACCTTTTGCAATCTGTTTAGCTTCTTTTTTAGCGGCAGGGTCAAAATCCGGAAGAAGTACCTGATAAAGCTGATTAGCATCTACAAGTTCAATAGCTCTTTCTTTATCGATAATGCCTTCTTCGCACATTTCAACTGCTATTCTGACAGAAGCTTTTGCGGTTCTTTTACCGTTACGTGTCTGCAGGATATATAATTTGCCTCTTTCGATTGTGAATTCCATATCCTGAACGTCTTTGTAGCCTTTTTCCAGTTTTTTTGCAATATCAACATATTGTTTGTATAAATCAGGCATTTCATGTTCAAGTTCTGCAATCGGTTTTGGTGTTCTGATACCTGCAACTACGTCTTCACCCTGGGCATTTGTTAAGTATTCTCCATAGAATTTGTTTTCACCTGTAGACGGGTTTCTTGTGAATGAAACACCTGTTGCACAGTCATCGCCCATGTTTCCGAATACCATTGTTTGAACATTTACGGCAGTTCCGTAATTGTGGTCAATTTTGTAGTGTTCTCTGTAAGCTACGGCACGCGGAATATTCCATGATCTGAATACGGCTTCAATTGCTTCTTCCAATTGAACATAGGGATCTTGCGGAAATTCTTTTCCTGTTTCCTTCTTAATCAATTCTTTATAAGGTTCAATCAAGGATTTCCAATCTTCTGCAGTTAAATCTGTATCTGATTTGTAGCCTTTTTCTTCTTTAATTTTGTCAAGGTAGTCTTCAAATTTTTGTCTGTCGATTTCCCAGGCAACTGAACCGAACATTGTCAAAAATCTTCTGTAAGAGTCATAGCAGAATCTCGGATTGTTAGTTAATTTAATCATGCCTTCTACGGTTTTATCATTTAAACCTAGGTTAAGTATTGTTTCCATCATACCCGGCATGGAAAGTCTTGCACCTGAACGAACAGATACAAGAAGCGGATTTTCAGCATCGCCGAATTTTTTCCCTGCCTGTGTTTCTACAACTGCAAGAGCTGTTTTTACTTCATCCATTAACCCTGCGGGCATCTTGTTGCCATGATTAATGTAATCCATACAAGTTTCTGTTGTGATTGTCAAACCCGGCGGAACAGGAAGACCAAGATTTGTCATTTCTGCAAGGTTTGCACCTTTACCCCCGAGAAGATTGCGCATATCTGCGTTACCTTCTTTGAATAACCATACACGTTTTTCGGTCATATTTCATCTCCTTTCTTATTCATATAATAAACACTTTCAATGATATTAATATAACACAAAAATAAAATTTAAAAGTGTGTAAAAAATCAGGAACTTAAATTTTTTTCTATAGCAAGTTGTGCTGATATTAGTTTTGCCTGTGGGATATATTCTGTATCTATTGAAATATAATCCATTCCGCTTTCAATTGTATATTTTACGGAGTCTGCATCTCTCATTTGAATTCCGCAGATTCCGCAAATTAGGTTTTTATTTGATTTTTTACCATTTTGTATGGACATTTTTATGAGCTGGCCAACACCTTCTAAATCTGATTTAGTAAAAGGGTTAAACGGTATAATATTTTTTTCCGTATAGTTGTCTATAAATTCATAGTTATCACGTGAGTAGCCGAATGTCATTTGCGTTAAGTCATTAGTCCCGAATGAAAAGAAATCTGCATATTTTGCAAGTTCCTCTGCTGTTAAGGCTGCTCGCGGGAGTTCAATCATTGTCCCTATTTTGTATTCGATATGAATATTTTTTTCGGACATAACTTTTGCGGCTGTACTTTCTATAAGCTCTTTCAGAATTTTTAATTCATTAACATGACTTATAAATGAAG
>CALUVX010000003.1 GCA_944324295.1 Candidatus Gastranaerophilales bacterium | reverse complement strand
AAATTTTAGAGGTTTCTAGAAAATCTGAAAATCCTTTAGGAATAGCACTAAGTGCATTTAATTTAACATTGCCAATAAATAATAATGAATATCCTGTCGAAAATATTTTCCAATCATCAAAAGTTTTCAGTAATGGAGGACCTTATCAAGATTTACTTTTTGTACATCCACGAGATGCCAAACGAGATGAACGTTTAAAAAATTCTGGGAAATTGATATCATTCGAACTAAACTCAAATATCTGGGGGCTTGAACCTAAAACATTATTTTATGATTGGTTATATACTCATGCTTTATATAGAAACAAAAGGTTAATAAACGAAATCGTAAAATATAATACTTTTACAGATATAGAATTTAATCCAAACAAATCATTTAATTGTCAGGCACGTTCCGTAGCAATATTTGTAAGTTTATACAAAAAAGGAATTATAGAATCATATTTACGCAATAAAAATTTATTTAAAGATGTATATTCAAAAAAAGTCGCAATTCAATGCTCGCTATTTTAAGACCAAAAGTTTAATTTTAACCCTTTAAAATTTTAAAAAGAGAAATTATTCTAAATATATAAAAGTGTCATAAAATTAAAAAAACACTATACATATAATATTGTATAAAAAACTTTTTTGTAAAATAATGCGTGTAAAGAAATATTTAAGGCAATTCTTTGTAACTATAGTAAAGAGCTTTACTTTAAAATTAAGTTATTATTATTTTTAAATATTCTGTCTTGCTATTTTATTATTTCTAAGTGATGAATACGACACTAGAAAAGGAGGTCGTATGAGTAAAAATAAGAAATACAAGATTAAACAAAAAGATTTTATGAAGTTAGAAAAACTAGCAGAGCGGATTTATAACACAGTTGTTGTAATTGATTATTTTTGCAGGACGCAACAAGAGATTGAAGAACTGTATAATCTTACTCCAATTGTAGAAAATTTAAGGAGAGATTCTGATACAGTAAACGCGTATTTTATAAATTATTCTGACAACAAAAATTTTTAAATGGTATTTAACTCCTGTTTAAATACCGTTCAAAAAGTGTTCAAAAAATTAATTGTGTTTGAATGATACGTTTTGAAAGACTTTGCTTGATATTTAACTCGCATAGAGCGATTAATGTAATTGCTGATATGAGGTAGCAATGATTGAAACAGGTAAAAAATACAAACTTAAAAAGATTAAAGGCTTTGAGAGCTCCGATAATGAGTATTACAAAGTAATCACCCTCTATAACATCGACACTGTAATTTGTGAAAATGCTTGCGGAGAAAGGTTTGTGTTTATGAAAGAGTTTTTAATAGACCCACAAAAGCCTGATGATATCTATTCAAATTTAATACTTGAAAGGAAAGAACAATGACAGAAAAAGACTATGCACTTTATGGCACAAAGGTTTTGAATTTAAAAACACAAGAAATTGGCTTGCTGATTTGTATTTGGAAAAATAAATTTGCAGATGCAGAGATAGATTATGCAACTTGTGTTGATAAGCAAGGCAAAAGATACAATATAGAGCTTGATAACATACGAGGTTTTGAAGATGATTTTGAAAAATAAACTTACACGGGAAACCTTAGAAATAACATATCCTGAATTTAGAAAAAAGTTTGCAAAAGAAATCCGAACTGCTTTTGAAAGTTATCGTAGAACCCAGTTAAATAAGTATTCTTATAACTTTAAGGATGATAATTCTATGGAATACAATTTCTACTTCCAATTACAATGGAACTTTAATCACTTTGGAAATTCTAATTGGTATATTGAGAAAATTTAATTACCTATTATACTTTTAAGTTTGCTAATTATTGAATTTTGTACCTTTTTGTCTTTCAAGTCATTGTTCTTTAAATTAACAGTACAAAAATCTATATGATAATTATTTTCAGCACAGTTCAGTTGGTAATTACATATATCCGGCACTTTTTTATCATATTGAGGGTACAGCAATATTGCACGTTTATAGTTATGTAATAGGCAATATGTTGTTACTTGATAAATATCCGCACTTGAAATATCGTCAAAACAAGTGAATTTTTTATACTTAGTATCTATTATAACTTGTGGATGTTGTACAAGAATATCAACTCTTGTATCTCGGCGAGTTACATTTTCTCTTTTAAGTAAACGCTTTGGTTTTTGAGCTATCGCTTCACACTCAGGAATTTTTCTTTTTATTAATTCAAAAATAAATTCTTCAAATAATTTGTTCATATCCCAAACAAGTGTAATATTTTCAAATTTATTTTTAGATAAATCAACACTTGTCTGTTCTACAAACATTTTTGCAAGATTAAATGACTTTTTGAAAAGCTCTTGAGTTCTTGTAAGTTTAATTTTCCTGACTTTAAATTTATCAAATCTGACAAGGGAAATATCTGAGTAATAATTAATAATAAATTTTAAAGTTTTTTTATTGTAGCTGTTATTAGAAATATTATACAAGCAGGTTGAAACAAATAAAAACAGTTGGTTTAAAACATTATTTTCAGAAAATTCATCATACTCACAAAAAAATTTTGCTTGGTTTGTGCAGTTGTAGCGGATGTTTTCGCTAAATTTTATCTTACCTTTTAAGTAATTCAAATTTTCTTCTTCTCTAACATACCTTTTAGGCGTTAAGCACTTTAAAGCTTCAAATAAAGAGGTTGCAAATTCTCTAATCAAAATTTCAATGAATGGATTTTTTTCAGTTGATAATTTAGCTTTATCATTTGTCTTGATATCAAGATTCTTTGTGTAAGAAAGCATAAAAATAAGATTTTTTAGAATTATG
>CALUVX010000002.1 GCA_944324295.1 Candidatus Gastranaerophilales bacterium | reverse complement strand
TAAGAATAGACGGCCAGCTATATGCAAAACGTTTACAAAAAATCCCGCCTAATACTGTAAAAGTCATTTCGGATAATGAGAAAAAATATGATCCGTTTTACGTTGATTTTTCAAAAGATATCAGTTTTGATTTTGACGTAATCGGTGAAATCCGCTGGTGGGGCAGAGTGGCAAGATAGAAGTTAATCAAAATAATTAAGATAAAAGGAAAGGATTATATATTATGGAATTTAGCGAAAAAATAAATCAGCTCAAGGAACGTGTAATTAACTTAAAAGATAGTGTTCAAACAGAAGAAGCCGCAAAAAATGCTTTGATAATGCCATTTTTAACAGCACTGGGCTATGATGTCTTTAATCCTTTGGAAGTTGTTCCAGAATTTATCGCTGATTCCAGATTAAAAAAAGATGAAAAAGTTGATTACGCAATTTTAAAAGACGGTAAGCCAATAATTTTAGTAGAATGCAAAAAAGTTGACAGCGAAAAATTAGATGTAAAAAAACATGCAGGCCAACTTTTTAAATATTTTACTGCCTGCAAGGCAAAATTTATAATCCTTACAAACGGAATTGTTTACAAATTCTTTTCGGATATAGAGGAAACAAATATACTTGATAAAGAACCGTTTTTTACTTTTAACCTGTTAGAATACAAAGAAAATCAACTTGAAACATTATCTGAATTTTGTAAGGAAAATTTTGATATCGAAAAAGCATACTCAAATGCCGGAGATTTAAAATACATAAAACAGTTTGAAGATGTAATAGAAAACGAATACAGAACACCTTCAGATGATTTCGTGAAATATTTAATAAACAAATCCGGAGTTTATGACGGCAGAGTTACAGAAAAAATCATTGAAAAACATAAAAAGACAACTGTGGAAGCATTCAATCTATTTATGTCAAAAGTTATGAAAACATCATTAGATTTTAGCATTGCAGCTAAACAGGAAGAAAAATCCGGGAAAAATGAAGTAGTTACGACGCTTGAAGAATTAGAAGGATACGCAATTGTCAAATGTATTCTGCATGGAGATATTGATATAAACAGGATTACATACAGAGATAATACAAGTTATTGTAATGTTTTGCTTGATGACAATATTAGAAAAACTATCTGCAGATTATATTTTAATCGTTCACAAAAGTATATCGCATTTTTAGAAGGTACGAAGGAACATAAATACCCTATTGATTCCATAAATGCAATTTTTGATTTTAGCGAAAATATTAAAAATAAAATAAATGAATTCTTAGCTGTTAAATAATAAATATAAACCAATGGCGAATATAGAAGCTCGAAAAAATAAAGACAGTAAAATTATATCTTATAGAATAAAGGTATATAAGGGGCGGGATAGCAACGGTAAAAGGCTTAAGCCTTATACCAAAACATGGAAAGTCCCTGAAAATTGGAGCGATAATAAAATTCAAAAAGAATTAAACCGCATCGCAACATTATTTGAGGAAGAATGTAAAGGCGGCTTAGTTGTTGACAACCGTCAAACTTTTTCGCAATATGCAGAATATGTTATTAATCTAAAAGAGAATATTGAAAAGAAAAAACATCGTACTATTAAAAGATACAATGAATTGTTAGAACGTATAAATGCTGCAATAGGTCATATTAAGCTATCTGAATTAAAACCGCAGCATCTAAATAAATTTTATGAACAGCTTGGGCAAAAAGGAATGAACTTAAAAACTCATGGATATTTAAGCCCAAAAACAATTCTTGAACACCACAGATTAATTCATACAATATTAGAGCAAGCTGATAAAGAGATGTTAGTACCTTATAATGCAGCTGATAAAGCAACTCCTCCTGCACAAGAAAAGAAAAAAGCTACATTTCTTGATGATGAGCAAGTAAGATATATTTTAAAATGGGTAACAAATGAGCCATTAAAATGGCAGGTTGTTATTAACCTATTAGCGTTTACCGGTGGCCGCCGTGGTGAAATAGCCGGTATAAAGACGGATAAAATTAACTTTAAAGAACGTACAATACATTTTTCGGAAAGCTTACTTTACTCTTCAGAACGTGGAATGTATCAATCATCATTAAAAACAGATTCGTCTGACAGAATACTGGAGTTACCTGAAGAGCCTATGGAGCTGATAAAAAAATTGGTTAGTGAAAATAAAAAGAAAATTTTCACATTCGGTAGTAAATGGGAAAATACCGGGTATTTATTAACCCAAGATAACGGCCAGCCAATGCATCCTGATTCTATAACAGGCTATTGTGAAGATTTTAGAAATAAATATAACAAAATTATTACAGAAAAGAATAAAGATTTACCAAAAGATAAACAGTTAAAATTAATCCCTAAAATGAACCCGCATGCTTTTAGGCATGCACAAGCGAGTATTCTTGCATATTATGGTGTTGATATTGTTTCAATTAGTGGTTTTTTAGGCCATGCAAATCCTAATGTAACTCAAACAATATATCAACACTTGTTTAAAAAAGCAAATTCTAAAATTGCAAAATTAAACTCTAATATTTTGTTAAATAGGTAATGAAAAGGCTTCTAGCTTGATTTTATTTGGGAAACAATATATAAAAAATAACGAATATTTTTATTGTTGCTTTCCTAAATCTGACTTACCTACTCTAAGATGAAGATGATTATTTCAATTATAGATAAAATAAAATATAATATTTGATATATAATAGCTCTATGAGTAAAGATATTGAAAGTAGTTTTTTATTATTTGAAACGTTAGAAAATGGACAACCTTCGGGTCATGCTTCTGGTTGCCTTGTTGAGTATAAAAATAAAAAATATTTTTTCTCAGTTGAGCATGCTGTGAAAAGGGCGAGTTTTTACCTACAAAAAAAATATATACAAAATTCTGGACAAACAGAACTATTGAAAGTTGGTCAATTTAATCACATAGGAAAATTAATTGTAGATGAGCAACTAAGTCAAGACCCATTTTTATTTGGACAAATGCTTGATAATATGGTTAGTGATAATCTTGAAAAAGAAAAC
>CALUVX010000001.1 GCA_944324295.1 Candidatus Gastranaerophilales bacterium | reverse complement strand
AAAATTGTATAATAATCATGCTATTTATATTTCGGCTAGTGTAAATCTTAACAGGAGGGGAAAATGAATTTTAAACTTCCTGTTTTTTTTATGCTACAAATGTAGCCATATTAAGCTTTGCCTGTTTTTGCTGTGTTGTGAACATTTTGCGAACTTTATCTTCTATGTAATTTTACTGATGGAGCCTCATCCATACTCGGAGAAATTCTGGAACGCAGATTTGCAAGAGCATCTTTGTACATGCTATACCAGTAATTAAAGCGAACATGCTGAGGATTACCTTTTAATCTCATACATGCCCCATATACAAGTAAAGGTTCCGAAAAAGGTTCTGGTATTAAAGATGAATCTTCAGCATCTTCCATTATGAATTTTTCTGTACCTTCAGAATCCTTTGCACAATTTTTAGTGTAATACAATATTTCTATATCTTTGTCCTGATTAAAAATCGGAAACAAAATTTTATCATCAAACAAACTATACGTATTTTGAGGTTGAGAGTTGACAAAAAATGTTTCAAATTCTTCATAATAGTCAAATTTAACTCCATCAATAATTAATGCTTCAATTCTGCCATCAACGCTGTTTTCAATTTCTCCCGTATTTTTCGGCAGAACTAATTGTTTTTTTCGAAGAAGGAAATTCCATCTGTCAGACCCGCAAATCTCAGAATTTATTACATTAAGAATGTTTTTTAATTTTTTGTGATCATTTTTTGTAAGCTCCGAAAAAGCACTTACTTGTTTGTAATTTAATTCAACAAGACATTTATTTATAAGTTCCAAATAATTCATTTTATTCCCTTTCCACACTTTTAAGAAAAAACAGTCTTAAAATAAGACTGTTTTCCCTTAAAAGATTTTTTTGAATATTGCTACTTTATAAGACCTTTTTTTAATTGATCCATAATAGCACGTTCGTGCTTAGCAAATTCTGCACCGCTCATTTTGCCGATTTGTTCACGTGTAAAAACCAAATTTTTCAAGCCGTCTGAAACAGAATTTTGTGCATTTGCACGTAATCTCTGTTTCGCAGTTTCATTTTCGCTGTTTAATGTTTTTTCGTGTTGTAATTCTCTCAAATATCTTTCTACCGCCGTATTTTCAATTTTTTCGACAAGTGTTGATATTTTTGAGAGTTCATCCTCATCAAAAGCGGTATTAGAGTTTCTTAAATAATCATAAACCTCAATTCTGCCGTCCTTATTAAAAAAGTCGGGCGGGACATCGGTCTGCATTTGCTGTGTCATTTGACTAGCAGGCTGTACTAAACTTTGTGTTTGACCGTTCTGTTGACTTAATGTATACTTTTCAAACGCCTTTTGAGTAACATAATTCATTAAATTTTGTCCTTGTTCTTGTGTCATAACACCAGTTTGTACAAGATTTTTGATTGTTTTAAGATCATTAACAACCATTTGTTTAATTGCTTCCGCATTATTATTCAATGGCTGCTGAACTCCTTGTGCCGCTTGTTGATAACCGGCATCGGATGAAATATTTTGTATGTTTTGTCCGTTCATAATTTGTTTCCTCATAACTTTTTAGCCTTTTAACGAGAATATTAAAGGCCTTTCATATATTCAACCGCAAATTCTACAGCATCATCTATAAATGATGAAAATAAAAACGAAATTACGGGTTTCAAAAAGGCAGGAAAAGGCAGCTTTTGAATAATATATTCAATTGCCATTTTCTTTTTTTCCTGTCCTTTGTTACTGCCAAGTGCTTCCTCTGCCTTTATGACAGCCGTTTTGGCAAGTTCTTTTATTGTTGATTTTACTTTATCAAACATAATATACCTCACTAATAGTTAAATAATGCACCTCCGGCAAAATTTATAACCGAAGATGCATTACGGGGTAATAAGAACAGAAATTAAGAATCTGTTCCTAGAGCTGAATCTTCCAGTTCAGTTGGAGATGATGTTACAGAAGGTGCAGTTACAACCATTTTTGCAAGAGCTTTAGGCTGAACAACTTTTGCACCGTATAGATACAAACCTCTAACCAAATCAGAGAAACTGTCTTTATCCCTCAAGCTTTCGATTTTAGCTAATTGAGAAGCGAAAGTAATTGCTTCATTCGTTCCCGCAAGTACATAGTATTTCCCTGAAACGTCAGTTAAATTGGTACTTACAAGGACATCCATGCCTGCAATTCTTCCGATTGCACCTTCTCTTAAAGTTTCATCAGCAACATTATGCGCGCCAATAAATTCAGAACTTTGAAGCAAATAGGATTCAATTGTTGGATTAATAACAACCCAGGGTCTGACACCAGATGTTACCGCATTTGAATTTTTCAGGCATAAAGCAAGTTCTACAAATTTTGAATATATAGTGGTCTTATCAAGAGCAACTGCAGAAGATTCTCTTCCTACAATATTTGCAGAATCAACGTTTGCATGAAGTGATAAAATATATGCATCCTGAACTTCTTCAATGGCCTTTTTTGCATTTTTCAAATGAGCTTCCATAATATCAGCATTAGCTTGAACTTTAGCTACATCATTAATTTTAAATGCAAAGAATTTTTTCTGGTCAATTACAAGATCCTGAGATGTCGGTTCCAGCTCTGAATACGTAATATTTGAAGTGCTCAAAGTTGAAATTGCAACATCCGCAGGGGTAATAATTTTTACTTTATCACCCTGATTTTTAATTTCACCTTCCCAATTTCTGTTTACACACTGGAGCATTACACATTCTTTTGACAACATGTAATTAAGCTTTTGACTCCAAATTTCAGGGATAAATGCAGAATAAGCATTGTCTGTCATGGTTTTGTTTCCTTTCTTTTTTCTACTACAATAAATATGAGCGGTGTATATTCAAAAATTTTAATCATCGTTATATACTTCTCTAAACTGAAGTCCGATAATTGCACAGGAATGTGTAATTTCGTCTCCGGATACACAAAGCTGAACAGAATAGTTGGACTCGGAAATTTCTGCCTTTTCCATAGTGTCTTTGTTTATTGACCAAACAGGTACACTTGCGTCATCCTCTGCCCAATGGCAAGGCAAATTATCAGAAGTTT